>JAZKZM010000325.1:0-3537 GCA_045612685.1 Elusimicrobiaceae bacterium | reverse complement strand
GCCTTTTCTAGCACTTTTAAGTGCAAAAATCATAACATCTGCGTATTTTTCAATATTAAGCATTTTTTACTCCTATATCAGTATAAGGTTATAAAATAATCTTATACTATAACTTTATATGTTTTATTATATATTTTTATTGTTTTCTTGACTAGATTAAACGATAACTAAATTTTTTCAAAAAACAAACAATCTTGTTTTTCAGAAGGAAAAACTACTACTTTTCCGTCTGAGAAATTAACTTGATTTTCAAAAAAAAAAAAATAAAATATTGATAGCTGAAGAAATACCCCACTCCTAACCTCTCCCCTTTTCTACGAAAAAGGGCGAGGAATTAGTGGAAATAAAAAAAGGAGAAAATAAAATGAATACAAATATGTTTACAAAAAAAGGTTTTACTTTAATTGAATTATTAGTCGTTGTTCTTATTATTGGCATTTTGGCGGCTATTGCCGTGCCGCAATACCAAAAAGCTATTTTAAAAGCAGATTTACACAGAGGCATTTCTTTGGTAGAAAGTTTATATCAGGCACAGCAGACTTATTATCTTGCAAACGGAAAATTTGCTAGTAATCTAAATGACCTTGATATTTCTGTGCCTGCTTCTTGCACAGGCAATGGCAGTAAATATACATGTGATTTTGGCTCATTAAATTGGAATAATTTGAGAATACTTGCTGGTGTGCCAAAGCCATCATCAATAATAGCCTATATCAAATATTTAGAGGATAGCTATATTTCTATCGCTACTCCTAAAATAACTTTGAAAGCAGGTAAAAATTATTGTTTTGCAAGGCCTAATAACCAAAAAGCACAGGATGTTTGTGTAAGTATGGGTGGCAAGTATATTGCAAGATATTCTGACACCTGGTATTATTACGAACTAGATTGATTTTACTTATCTTGCCAAATACTGAGGGCGGTGGCAATTTCTTTGCCGTCGCTACGGCGTTTTAAAATGTGGGTATAAGTTTTATCTGCCGTTTTATAGACCAAGGAATCAATTTCGTCATCTCTTAGGGCTTCAGCCTTAAAATTGATAACAAAATCTTTTATAGTCAAATTAGCAACTTCTCTATCTGGCAAAGCGCCAAGGCACCACGCGCTAAAATGCGGATTATTTGTGTGGCCGTTTGTATCAAGGTCTTCAAGGCGGACTTTGACTAAACTTGAATTTAAAAGTTCAACACCTTCAACTTGCGCTCTTTTAAAAGGATTAATTTCTATATCAAGCGGCTTTGGATTTGTAGGGTTGCTATCCAAAAATGCTTGCGGCGTGCGCACCATTTTGCGTTCTTTTAAATCTATAATAACCCAAAAACTTGTGCCGCGCGCAATAACTTCATTATTGACGGAAAAAACAAATTCTCTGCGGCTCTGTAATCTATCGCTTGAAGTATGCCAGGTTTTAATGGTAAAAGTATCGCCAAGGGTGAGCGGTTTTAAAAACTCCATTTGCAGTTTTGTTATAACCCAGCCAAGCCCTTTGGGGAAAAGTTCTTCAAGCCCGAAACTAAGCGTGTGTGCATCAGCAGAAGCTGCCTGCTGAAAATAATTTTGTAAAGTCCATAAAGGCACTTGCCCGTTTGGCCCGATTTCATAATACCTTGCTTTATATTCTTCTTGTGTCATTTTTCCCCTCTTATAAAACCTTAGAAGTTAATACCGGCTTTTAAACTAAGGCCGTCTAAACCGCCGTCGCGCCAGGCAATTTCAACAAAGGTGGTTGCACCAATCCATTGTGTTTGCAAGCCTGCGCCATATTCAATATAAGGTTTTAAATAGATATCGGAAGTTGTTTCTTTATCTTCAATCATACGGGCATAAGAACCCAAGACTTTAAGGTAAGGCTCACATCCGCGGCCAAGGTCAAAAAGCATTGTTGCTTGCGGGGCAACTTGCCAAATATGGGCATTATGATAATCGGTTGCGCCGTCGTGTTCATAAGAAAGCAAGCTATAAGAAGCCATAACGGCAGGTTGGAAGGTTACCATACCTTCTTCAGAAGTCAAATTAATACCGATTTTAAAAGCAGCATTTAAGCCATAACTATCAAAATAGTTAGGGCCGTCAACTCTGTTTTTATTATAAAAGCCGTTTACCCCTGCACCGTAAAATAAAATTTCTTCTTGTGCTACCAAGGTTATACCTGCCATAAGGCCGTTTCTGTTTAAAATGGCATCAGTATCTTTATTTCTTTGATGGGCGCCGTTATAACCAATGTAAAAGGAAAGTGTGCCTGCCGGTAAACCAAGGTCTATTGCCTGGTCCATACCTACATAAAGGCCGTAAATATCGCTGTCAATTTCCGGTCCTTCTTTAAGTTTGGCAGTATCGCTTTTGGTATAACCGCGAACCCAAAATTCAGTATAGTTTTGATAATAGCGTAAACCTAAAACTTCTTCCTGATATCTTGATTTTTGGCTTAAATTATAAAGCATTGTGCCTTTATCCATACTTTCAAAAGCTTCTTGAAGGGATGCGGCGGAACTCATATATTCGCCCCAGGCAACGATATTGCCGTTTGATTGAGCAAAAGCAGATATGGCAAAGCAAACAAAACTTGCAAAAACTAAAAATACAACTTTAAGACTTTTCATAAAAACAGACCTCTCCTATTGGCTTAGTATATATTTATTATACCATTTGCCGCGCTTTTTTACTATGCCTAAATTTGCTAGAATATTTATATGAAAAATATTTTGGTTGTAGGCGGCGCCGGATATATCGGCAGCCATGTCGTAAAGATGTTAAAAGAGCAGGGCTTTAAACCTGTTGTTTATGATAATTTATCAATGGGTTTTAAAGAAGCTATTGATAAAAAAATCCCTTTTGTTAAAGGTGATTTGGCTGACAAAACTTTACTAAAAAAAGTTTTTAAAAAATATAAAATTGATGCTGTTATGCATTTTGCCGCTTTTATTGAAGTTGGCGAAAGCGTGCAAAACCCGGCAAAGTATTATCAAAATAATCTTGCAAAAGTTTTAAATTTGCTTGACGCTATGCTTGAAAACGGGGTAAAATATTTTGTCTTTTCTTCAACAGCGGCGACATTCGGCAACCCTATAACAAAAACTATCAGCGAAACACACCCGCAAACCCCCATTAATCCTTATGGCCAAACAAAATTATTTGTAGAAAAAGTGCTAAAAGATTATGACAAAGCCTACGGCTTAAAAAGCACGATTTTAAGATACTTTAATGCTTCCGGCGCAGATGAAAGCGCGCGTATAGGCGAGGCACATAAAAAAGAAACGCACCTTATTCCGCTTGTTTTACAAACGGCTCTTGGTAAAAGAAAAGAAATTAAAATTTTTGGCACTGATTACCCAACGCCCGACGGCACTTGTATAAGAGATTATGTCCACGTAAACGACCTTGCCCGCGCCCATATCCTTGCTTTAAAATATATGTTTAAAACAGGTAAAAGCGAAGATTTTAATTTGGGTTCTTCTAAAGGTGCAAGCGTTTTGGAAATTATCAAAAAAGTGCAAAAAATCACCGGTAAAAAAATAAATGTGGTAAAAGATAAACGCC
>JAZKZM010000324.1:0-6761 GCA_045612685.1 Elusimicrobiaceae bacterium | reverse complement strand
AAAATAGTATCATATATATAATGTATCAAGATTACGAAATACCAAAAGACCTGCGCTTTAAAACGCAGGATATTATAAGAATGCACGGCCTTAAATGCAGCGTTCTTTTAAATGCACAAGATTTTAAAGAAGAAGTGGTTTTAACCAAAGCAACTTTAAAATTGAGTTTTAGCGTGCTTTCAAAAGAAATTTTAGTTCAAGGCCAAATTAAAGGGATAAGAAAGGCGCAGTGCTCTCGGTGTTTAAGCAATTTTGAAAAGCCTTTTGAAGAAGAATTTTCACAATTATTTCCCCATAAGGCTGAAATAATTGATATAATGTATATAACAAGGCAAACACTTGCCCTTGAACAAAACATTCAGGAGTTATGCTCTCCGGATTGTAAGGGCTTGTGCGCTTATTGCGGTTGTAATAAGAATGAAGTTGAGTGTTCTTGCCAGCCGCCGAAGCTAAATCAATTTGCTTGTTTGAAAGATAAATTTCAAAAAAATAAGTGAGGAATACAAATGCCTAATCCAAAAAGAAAACACACTAGATCCAGAAGGGATTTACGCCGCAGCGCGAATTCTAAATTAGAAGCTGTCAACTTTGTTGAATGTTCTAATTGCGGTGCTGCCCGTTTACCTCATAATGTTTGCCCGAAATGTGGTTTTTATGACGGCAAAATGGTAACGGAAGTTAAGGTCAAAAAGGCCAAAACTCAAGAAGAAGCAAAATAATAAATCCTATGAGGATAGCACTAGATGCTTTAGGCGGTGATTTCGGAGCAACCCCCAATGTTTTGGGGGCGGTCCAAGCCGCCAAAGAATTTGGTTATAATATTATCTTGGTTGGTGATGAAGAACTAATCAAGAAAGAACTTGCATGTATAAAAAATTATCCGCAAGATAAGATATCCATTATCCACGCGCCTGATGTGGTTGATATGGCTGCCAATCCCGCACGCGAGTGCCGCGCAAAGAAAAATGCAAGTATTGTTGTTTGCGCTCGCCTTGTAAAAGAAGGTAAAGCAGATGCCATGATTTCTGCTGGAAACTCCGGCGCGACAATGGTGGCTGCTTTATTTGGTATTGGCAGAATTGAGGGCGTGGAAAGACCGGCGATTGCCTCCCCTTTACCTACGGAAAAAGGCCCGGCTGTTTTAATGGATGCCGGTGCTAATGCCGATTGCGACGCCGTTAATTTACTTCAATTTGCCATAATGGGTTCTATTTATAGCAGTTGCGCTTACGGCGTAAAGAACCCTGTTGTCGGTTTGCTTTCTATCGGTGAAGAAGAAGGCAAAGGCAATTTGCTTATCAAAAATACCACAAAATATATTAAGCGCCTCGGTTTAAATTATTTCGGTAATATTGAAGGGCGTGATGTGCATACAGGCATGATAGATGTTATTGTATGCGACGGCTTTGTGGGTAATATCGTTTTAAAACACGCAGAAGGGCTAGCCAAATCTATTTTTAATATGATGAAAAGTTCTTTAAAAGGGCATCCTTTAGCAATGACGGGTATGCTTGTTGCTAAACCTATATTAAGAACTTTAAAAGCAAAGACCGACCCTGAAGTTTACGGCGGTGCGCCTTTGCTTGGTGTTAAAGGCCCTGTTTTAATTTGTCATGGCAAAAGCGGGCAAAAAGCAATTTATAATTCTATTAAAGCGGCAGCAAGACTTGTGGAAAATAAGGCCGTTGAAAATATAGAACAAAAAATAGTTGCCTATAAAGATATTTTTAAAAGAGCAAAAGAACATGAACTTGAAAAATAAAAAAGTTATTATTACAGGTGCGGCGCGCGGTATCGGTTTTGAAATTGCAAGAGAATTTTTAAAAGCCGGTGCAGAGGTTGCTTTGTGTTCTACTACAGAAGAAGGCTCAAAAAAAGCGAAAGAAAATTTACTTAAAGAGTTTCCTTCTTCAAAAGTTTATGCTCAAAAAACAGATGTTTCAAAAGAAGCCGAAGTGCAAAATTTTGTTGATAATGTTTTAAAAGAATTTGGCGCAATTGATATACTTGTTAATAATGCCGGTATCACGCGCGATACTTTGGCAATCAGAATGAATGAAAGCGATTGGGACGCTGTTTTAAATGTAAATTTGAAAGGGACATTTTTAATGTCCAAAGCAGTTTTAAAAATTATGATGAAAGCCAAAAGCGGCAGTATAGTTAATATGTCTTCTGTCGTCGGGCAAAGCGGTAATGCGGCACAGGTAAATTACAGCGCTTCAAAAGCAGGTATTATCGGGCTTACAAAATCTTTGGCTAAAGAATTTGCTTCAAGAAATATAAGGGTTAATGCGGTTGCTCCCGGGTTTGTGCAAACGGATATGACAGATAAACTTTCCGACCAAATTAAAGAGCAAACTTTGGCATTAATTCCTTTAAAGAGATTTGCAACAACAACAGACATTGCCAAAGCGGTAATGTTTTTATCCTCCGATGACGGGGGATACATCACCGGCCAGGTTTTAGCAGTTAATGGCGGTTTATACATTTAGCAATTTGCTATGGAGGAAAAAATGAACGTAGAAGAAAAAGTAAAAAATATTATTGTGGAACAATTGGGCGTTGAACCCGAACAAGTTAAACCGGAAGCTCAATTTGTTAATGATTTAGGGGCCGATTCCCTTGATACAGTAGAACTTATTATGGCTCTTGAAGAAGAATTCAATATTGATATTCCCGATGAACAAGCTGAAAAAATCAAAACCGTCGGCGAAGCAATTGACCACATTAAAGCAAAAGTTAAATAAGTGTCGCAAGAAATAGAAAAAGTATTAAATTATACTTTTAAGAATAAAGATATTTTAAAGGAAGCACTCACTCACAGGTCCTATAACCCGCATCCGCACGGCATTAATAATGAGCGTTTGGAATTTTTGGGTGATAGTGTCCTTGGTCTTGTAGTAGCAGGGCAGCTTTATAAGTTGCTAAGCGAAAAAGAAGAGGGAGTGCTTTCTAAAATAAAAGCGAATTTAGTTTCGCGTAAAAATCTTTATTTTTGGGCTAAGCAAATGGACCTTGGCAAATATTTACTTCTTGGCCAAGGGGAAATTGCCAGCGGCGGAAGGGAACGCGCAAGCATACTTTCCAATGCCGTGGAAGCCGTGCTTGGCGCTATTTATTTAGACGGCGGTTTTGAGGCCGTTTCTGAAGTTATACTTACTTGGTTTAAAACTCAAAAAATAGAAGTTGATTTGCAAGATTACAAAAGTGTCTTGCAAGAATATATGCAAAAACTCGGCAAAAGCGTGCCGGATTATGAAATTGTGGAAACTATTGGCCCTGAACACAATAAAATTTTTACTGCGGTAGTTTACGAACAAGGTAAGGAGTTAGGGCGCGGTAAAGGGCATAATAAAAAAGCTGCTCATCAGGATGCGGCAAAAAATGCTTTAGCCAAAATACATAAGAAGTAAAATTATTTTATAGGGGTTGATATGAAAAAATTTCCTTATTTATTACTGCTTGCCATTCCGATAGTTTTTTTGTTGTGGCTTACCTTTTTCAAGGGGCCGGCGAAAACAAAAAAACCCAGCGAAGCAATTATAAGTAAAATTGAAGCCCAAAACCCCACTGAAATTGTTGACGAAATTGCCCAAGATATAGAAAATAATAATTTGGAAAGTGCTTTATCAAAAATGGTGGAAAGCCTTAAACATCCCGATATTCCGACTTCCAAAGGCCAACCTTTAATTGTTTTAGTAGCAGAAAAAAGCAATTATGATTTGCTTGCCTATTTAGTTGATAACGGCGCAGATGTTAATGTGCTTGATATTTATACCGGCGAAACTGCCTTAATTAAAGCTGCCAGAAACGGCAATTTGGAAATGGTAATAAAATTGCTCGGTGCAAATGCTAATGTTAATGTTAAAAGCCAAAGGGGAATAAGCGCTTTGACCGAAGCCGCACAAGGCCAATATGGAAATATTACCGATTATTTACTTTCGCGCGGTGCTTTGGCAGGTGTAAGTAATGAAAATTTACTAAATTATGTTTTTGATAAAAATTATGTCGGTATGGAAGCTATGCTTAGAGGCGGCGCTAATGCCAATTATGCTGATGTTAACGGCAATACACCTTTAATTGTTGTAAGTTCACAAGGCAATTTGGCTGCTTTTCAAAAATTGACAGCCTATAAAGCCGATGTCAATGCGGCAAATAAATACGGTATGACACCTTTATTATACGCTATTAAAGGCGGGCATAATGATGTGGCCAGGGCCTTGCTTAGCCGTAAAGATACAGATATAGATAAAGCAAATAACAGCAATCAAACGCCTTTATTTTATGCCGCTTTTATGGGGAACACTTCTATAGCCCAAGACTTGCTTGAACTTGGTGCCGATTATAATAAAGCAGATAAAAAAGGCATAACGCCTTTAGTTGCTGCCCAAAGACGCGGCAAAACAGAAACCGCCCAAGCAATACAGAATTTTATTACTTATAAAAATTTACCGCGTGATGAAAAAGGCAATATTACCACAGAAGATAAAAAAGAAATTTCTTCCGCTTCCGAAAGAGAAATTGCCATTCAAAAAGCGCAGGAAGCTGCCATAAAACAACAAGAACAAACTATCAAAACCGCTCAGGCCGAGCAAGAAAAAGCTTTAGCCCAAACTCAGGCTATACAGAATCAGATGCAGAAATCTTTGAGTTTTGGGGCTGAGCAGAAAAGTCAGCAGCAAACCCAGCAATAAAAGTTTTGCTTCGGCTTTTTTCCTCTTTTTTATTTTTTTTAAGACTTCGGATATATGGGGCTGCCGCCCCGCTTGATATACCTTGTCTTAAATAAAATAAAAAATAGGTCGGTGCAGTTTTACTGCACCTAAAAAATCCTTGCAAAACTATATGCTCGCTTGCGCCTGCTCTAAACGCAAAACCCTTGCAAAAACAATTTGCTCTGTTTTAGCAAAATTTGATTTAAACTTTTCGCTGAAAAATAGCCAAAAAAGAACAAAATTTGTCCAAAGAATAGCAAATAAAACACTTTTTCAAAGAAAAAGATAGCGCGCTTTTGTAGGACGAAGAGTCAGAAGAAGACTTGCTTATTTTTTTTTTTTTGCTAAACTACTTTTGTAAGTTTTAATCAAAAAAGAGGTGTTTTTATGAAAAACCGCGCCTTTACATTAATAGAGTTATTAGTAGTAGTTTTAATCATAGGAATACTTGCTGCCATAGCTGTTCCCCAATATCAAGTGGCGGTAGCGAAAAGCAGATTTGCTACTATTAAAGATTTAACTAAAAGTATTCAACAAGCACAGGAAATTTATTATTTATCCCACGGGCAATATACAACGAAAATTAAAGATCTTGATATTGTATTACCGGCAGGCGGAGAACTGAATGAAGAAGAAACAGGATATATTTATAACTGGGGTAGTTGTGGTGTTGCTTCGTCTTCAGCTACTTGTTTAAGTGAAAAAGTAAGTTTAGCTTATCAATTATATTATGATAAATCATCATCACCAGGAAGGAGAGTTTGTATGGCTTTTCCCGGAATAGATCTTGTAGCAAATAAGGTTTGCCAAGCAGAAACGGGAAGAAATACTCATCAATATGGCGGAGATGAATATAAATCTTACGGATATTAATAAAAATATTTCATAATTAAAAAGCCCCCAATGTATTTTATACTTCGGGGGCTTTATTTTTTAATTAAAACTTATAAGTTTAATTTTCCCATCTGACGTGAATAGGAGTCCACGCGTGGGGGATATTCTTGTGGAAAGGTATCACACGCATAGCATAATCCTGGCGGCCGCTAAGCTCGGGCTTAAGGTCAATTTCGTAGAGGTAAACATCACCCTGTTTGCCTTTACAAATCATTTCGCAATCTTTCATGCTTTCAAAACCACCGCCAAGGCCTCTTAAACCAAGTTGGAATTGAACGACAACATCTTCCGGCTTTAAATCGCCAAGGGTTACTTTTGCGGTAAACTTCAAAGTTTCGCCGACAAGGACATCCCTGTCAATATTGCCTGTTGTATCGGTGATAGAAACTCTGGGCCAGTTAGAAGCTATATCATTTCTCCATTTGGCAACGGCGGCTGTGTTGCCGTTTTCATTTAAAATATTGCCGTAATAATGGGCTTTTGTGTAAAAGCGTTCATAATATTCCTGCACCATACGGTTTGTGTTAAAGAATGGAACAATAGTAGTAATAGAATCTTTCATTTTCTTTATCCACTTTGTTGGCAAATTGTTTTTATCTCTGTCATAATAAGTTGGCACGATTTCCTGTTCAATTAAGTTATAAAGTGCTTGGGATTCAACTTCATCTCTTTCGGCATCATTTTTATAACTTTGTGCGCCAATAATAGACCAACTGAAATCGCACGGGCCAACTTCATCCCACCAGCCGTCTAAGATTGATAAGGCAAGTGCGCCGTTTAAAGCAGCTTTCATGCCGCTTGTGCCTGAGGCTTCCATCGGGCGAACAGGGTTATTAAGCCAAACATCCACGCCTTGCACCATATATCTTGCAAGGTTCATATTATAATCTTCGGCAAAGACAATTTTGCCTTTAAACCTTGGGTCAAGCATAATATTGAAAATTTGTTTAATAAATTCTTTGCCTGCCGTATCAGCCGGGTGGGCCTTGCCGGCAAAAACAAATTGCACCGGTCTATCGGGATTATTGACAATGTTGCTTAAGCGGTTTAAATCTTTAAATAAGAGCGTTGCTCTTTTATAAGTGGCAAATCTTCTTGCAAAACCGATGGTCAAAATATCTTGTTTTAAGATATTTGCCGCAGTTCTTGATA
>JAZKZM010000323.1:0-4609 GCA_045612685.1 Elusimicrobiaceae bacterium | reverse complement strand
TTTTTTTGAAAATCAAGTTTCTTTCAATTTCCCATCTTATAAATATATTTGGCTTTTATTGCGTAAAAATGTTTTATTTACTATTTTTTATACAAATTAGAATTTATTCAATAAAAAAACACGGGTTTAAAAAACCCGTGTTTTAAATATCTAAGCGCAAAAATATTTATTTCATTTCGGCTTTTACTTTGTTAAACAAATCATATCTTGCGGCATCTTCAAGGAAAGTTTGCCAATCTTCATTAGTAAAGTCGTATCTGTCTATGATTTGTTGTGCGGCCTTTTGCTGATAATCTGCGTCCCCTTGGGCTTTAAAGGCTTCTTCTGCTTCAACATATTCTTTAGCAATTATCATAAGCGCTTGTTCATCTGTTATTTCTTCGGGATTGGCAGTTTGGGCATTATTAGCATTGGTAGTATTTTCTGCTTGTGCGGGTTCTTCTTCATTTTGCCAAGCGGCCGGCTCTTGTTTATTTTCTTGCGGGGTGTTTTTTGTTTCTTCTGCAATAGTCGGAATAGTTTTAAAGGAAATTCTATTGCCTTTTTGATGGCCTAAAATAACAAATAAAGTAACAATAACCGTAAATAAAATCAAAGCGGTTAAAGCAATATTTGCCCAACCGTGAAAATCCTTATTTATCAAAAGCGGATAGGCAGCATAGATGATTAAAAGTATTATAATTATTGCGGCTAGTATTGGTGCTAACATAATATCCTCACTTGGAGCTTTTTTTCTGCTCCGGTTGATTTATATAATTCATAAACCCTGTCATAAAGACTGGGTCCTGCATAATTTTTTGGACAGCTTGTCTAAAAGCAGGGTCTTTACTATATTGAAGCAAAATTTTTTGCGTTTGTGTAGAGGCAAGCTGCTTTTTTATCTCCTCTGCCGAGGGCAGAGTAGTAAAATCATTTTCATCGCGTCCCATAGCTTTATTCATATCTTTTACGAAATTTCGTATAGCAGGGTCCTTGCCGTAAGAGGCAATTTTGGCAGTCATTTCTTGCGCGTTGGAAACATTTATAAATGGCTGGGTGCTATATTCAATTTTTAAAAAAGCCTTGGGGTTTAAATCAATTTTTGAGATATGGCCTTGGGCGTTTTCTGTTTGTTCTGCTTGGGGCGGAGTATCTTGGTCGGCAAACTCAAATTGATTTATAGGGGAATCCCAAGCAACATTTTGTGCTTGCTGTTCCGCCGTATCAATTTGAGTTTG
This sequence comes from Elusimicrobiaceae bacterium, assembly GCA_045612685.1. Lineage (GTDB taxonomy): Bacteria > Elusimicrobiota > Elusimicrobia > Elusimicrobiales > Elusimicrobiaceae > Proelusimicrobium. The sequence continues at coordinate 3,392 of JAZKZM010000323.1, read as the reverse complement.
CTTAAACTCTGTAAAGTATTTATAAGTCATAATAAGCGCACTTAAAGTAAGAAAACTTATTATCAAAATTATTTTTACTTTTACAGATTTTGTCATAAAATTAATCCGTGATTCCTAAAAGTTCAACATCAAAAACAAGCAAGCTGCCTGCCGGTATAGGGCCGGCTTGTCTATCGCCGTAAGCAGTTGCCGGCGGGCAATAGAGTTTTGCTTTAGAGCCGACTTTCATTTCTTGTAAACCAAGAGTCCAACAGCTGATAACTTGGTTTAAAGCAAACTGGGCCGGTTGATTTCTTTTGATAGAACTGTCAAAGATTGTTCCGTCAAGCAAAGTGCCTTCGTAATGAACTTTTACATTACTTGTTGCTTTTGGTTGTTTGCCTTTGCCTTTTTGTGTTATTTGAATAACAGCGCCGTTAGAAAGTTCTTTTGAGTTCTTTTCTTTTTTAATTTTGGCTAAAACTTGGTTTTGTTCAAGTTTGCGTTGGTTTAAGATTTTTTTAGAATCGGCTGCGTAGCGTGCTTGAATTGCTTCCTGGTAATCTTCCAATTTAACTTTAGGATTTCTTTTAAGTAAAGAATCAAGCATACCTTGTGAAAGTGCTTTATATTCTTCGTTAGAAGAAATTATAAATTGTTCTCTAACATTATTGCCAAGCTGATAGCCAAGAGCATATAAAGTTTCTTCCTCATTTTTATTTTGCGCAAAGGCAAAAGTTGCGGCAAAAATCGCAAGTAAAGATAAACTAAGTAATTTTTTCATTTTTATATTCTCCTTATTTTTTATTTATGTATTGAACTAATTTTTCTCTTACTTTAGGGGCGCAAGCCTGGCCTGCTGCAATTTGGCTTCTTCTTTGGGCTTCTTCTTGCCTAAAAGTGCCGACTTTTTGCGGCTCGCTAATAGTGGCAAAAATATTGCCGTTTGAAGCCTCTTTTAAATTTACATTGGCCGTTGCGGTGCACCAATAAAGAGCGTTTGTTGTTTTTGAAGGGAACTGGTCTAAAGCAATATTTATATGCAAAATAATATCGCTTTCTTGCGGAATTTCGCTTACTCCGAAGCCTAATTCATTAAGGGCTTCAATAACTTTGTTCTTAACAATTTTATCCTCAAAACCTTCAAATTCATAAACGATTTTGATATTATCAAATGCTTTTGCATAGCTACTTTTATAGGTATTAAAAGCATTTTCCTGATAGGCAAGTTCATTATGGGAGATAAGGGCATATTCGGCATCTAAGGACCTTCGTTCATTGAAAAGTTCTTCCATAGCAAAAGCATATTGAACGGCGCGCCATTTATTTGTTTCATTATCAATTTTATCTGCCATATTTTTTAATTTTCCGTCAATTTGGGCATAGGCCGGTTCTGTAATTTTTTTTGCTTGTTCTCTATCAATAGCAGCCATAGCATAATATCTTTTGTTGATTTTATCTTTCCAAGTTTCAACTATTTTTGCGGAATCTAAAACGGCTTGTCTGCGGGCTTCGGTATAACTATCACCCTTAGGTAAAGAGGCATAAAGAGTTTTTATATCTTTTAAGGCATTTTCTTTTGCCTGTTCTTTTTTGTTTGCATAAGCAACTTTTGTTATATACTTATCTGCGGGGTATTTTTCCGCATTTTTAACAAGTATATGTTTGTTTGAGCAAGCGCTGACTAAAAGCAGGGCAAAACCCAAAGTAAGTAATTTTTTCATTTTTACTCCTCCTAATTTATTTAGAACTATAACGCCACAAATAAGTGCGTGTGCCTTTCTTTAGTTTTACATTATCAAAGTGATAAGTGTCAATAGGTATACCTGTGTCGTCATAATTATAAAAATCTATTTCGTATTCCCCCGGTTCCAAAAAAACATTTGTCATTTTTATTTGTGCCGGCAAAGTAAACCAAGAACGGGTGTCGGCCTGTTCTGTTGCGGTATTAAAAATGGTTGAGGCTATATCAACAAGGGTAATAATACCGTTATTGTCTGAGTTTTTTTCTGTAATATCGTGTGCCTGTTTAGATAAAATAAATTTTGTTGCAACTCTTGTTGCGGTTCTGGCCCAGATTGCGCCGCTTTCTTCTTGCAAAGTTAATTTGGCTGCACTTTCAATATCGGCAACATTTTTTGTTTTAAAAATTCTGCCGTCTTTAAGAACAATAGCGGAAGTTTTGCCTGCATAGGGTGCATCTATATAAACAGGATAGGATATAGCAATTGTCTTTCCGTATAAACCGGAAAATACGGCATCAATAGTTTGTTTTGGCGTGCCTTGTAAAGAGTTATTGCCGTTTAAAATAAAGCCAAGTCTATCCCAAGAAACACTTACCTGATTTGAAATTTTTATTGGACTTTTACCGCTATAATGAATAAAAACAAGTTCGCCTAAATCTTTATAATTAGGCGGTAAAGTGCTGCTTGGCTCGGAAGCATTAAGATAGCCTTTTAGTTTTTCATAGGCATTTAAGGCATTTGTTCTTGCAATTCTGGCTGAAGATAACTGCCCGATATCTTCAAAAATCATACTTGCAAAATATTGCACAAAAGGCTCATCATTATAAATTTTTTTTGTATGTTCTCTATATCTATCTAAGAAGAAAACGGCTTTACGCATTTCTACTGCGGCATCTTCAAAGTTATCTTCATTAAGATAGTTCATAGCTGTAAAAAAGTAGGTTAGGCCTTGCTCATACATCGGCATTTTATAAGGTAAAGTGTTATCGTTTATCATTACAGCACCAAGATTTCTGGTTATGCTTTTTGTGATAAGGTCATCATTTAATCTTTGTGCTTCTAAGAAATTTGCTGTAGAATTTTTTGTATCATAGGCGGCTTGCTCTGTTAGGGCTAAATCAAGTTGATATAATACGGCGTTTTTATCCCCGTATTGCTTTTTTTGATTAGCTTTGATTTTGGCACTTGCATTTTCAAAATGCTGGTTTGCCATTAAATTTGAAACATCTTTTTTATATTGCAAAGAAGGCCCCGCACAAGCACAAAGCGCGCCTGTTAAAACTAAGATAAGAAAGCGGGGCCTTTTAATAAGCATTTTATCTTTATAATTTTAAAGATTTTTTTGCAACATATTTTTTAATTTTTTGCTGTCCGTTCCAAACGATTTGGTTTGTTTGGATATTTATTAATTTCAAGTTAACTTGATAATAAATAACGGACTTTCTGCCTTCTTGGTCAACGATAGAATCTAAAACGCCGCTGAGCATATAATCGGCACCGACTTCGCGGCCGAATTCTTTTCTGGTTTCTTCGCTGGAATATTCTTGTTGTTCAAGGCGTTCATCGCGAACTTCGCCGCGTTCATCTTTGGAGGCAACAAATTCTACTTTACCGCTATTGATTAAAGCGCGTTGCATTTCTTCAATAAAGGTATCGGTATTGATGTGT
>JAZKZM010000322.1:0-2946 GCA_045612685.1 Elusimicrobiaceae bacterium | reverse complement strand
GGAAAATGACTTCATCACCCGGATTTACCGCACATAAAAGAAAATTGTAAATTGCCTGCTTTGCACCGCCGGTAATAATAACATTTTCATTTTTTATTTCTTTGCCGTATTGTTCTTTAGTATAAGCGCAAACGGCTTCTTTAAGTTCCGGCAAGCCTGTGGCCGGGGAATATTTGATTTTTCCGCTTTGCACTTTGGCAAGCATAGCTTCAACAGAACCTTTGGGGGCAAGTTCAACGGGTTCGCCGCCGCCTAAGTGAACAATAGGTTCACCTTGTTTTTTTAAGGCAGCTGCCTTAGCGTTTAATTTCAAAGTCGGTGAATCGCCAATCACACCGGATAGAACACTTAAATTCATTTTTGTTACCACCTGTTTTTAGAATATACTACTCTTTCTAATATTATACTTTATTTTTCGTGCTTTACAATCTTGCCAAAGATAATATAAAATAAAAGTATGAAAAAGACTATTTATATGATGTTAGCTTTTATTATTGTTTATTTGGGGTTTATGTATTTGGCCGAGAAGAAATATAATTATGATTGGTCGCCATACCCACAGCAGCAAAATGCTGTTAATGAAGAAAAAAGACCTTTAACAACAGAAGTTTTGCCTTCATCTGAAAAAGACCCGACAATACAGGATTCTGTTATCACGCAAGGTATTTTGCCTACAGAAAATAAAAATTATTTATCAAAAGGGCATGAAGAAAACCTTGCCCAGCAAGATGCTACCTCTAACCAAGAGCAAGAAGAAAACTCCCTTACCCAAGAGGAAACTTTACAGCAAACAATACAGAATCAACCAAAGCAAAACACCCCCCTTGCAGAGCAAGAAAGCACACCCGTAATTCAAGAAAATACAGAACAAAATACCGCGCAAATAGTAAAACCTTTAACCCTTAAAGAACAACTTGAAGAAAAAGATTTAGTTGATATTGAAACTTTGCCCGTTAAAATTTTCTTAAATTTAAAATATGCTACGGAAGATAATTTTACAGGTAAAAAACTTTATAAAAAAGCAAAATGTTATCTTAAAAAACCGGCCGCTCAAGCCCTTGCAAAAGCAGCAAAAGCTGCCTTAAATGCAGAAGAACCTTTTTATTTATGCGCTTATGATTGCTACAGACCCGCAAGCGTGCAAAAAATATTAGTTAACAATGCAAGTGAGCCGGGTTTTGTTTCAAGAGTGTCAAATCACAGCAGAGGTATGGCTGTTGATATAGGGCCTTGTGATGAAAACGGCGAGCCGCTTTTAACACCGACGGAGTTTGACACATTCTCCCCCCTTTCCGCGGCTTATTACGCGGGTGATGAAATACCGCAAATTGCTACTAATAACAGAACAGCCTTACAAAAAGTTATGAAGAATGCCGGCTTTACAACCATTTCAAAAGAGTGGTGGCACTTTGATTATAAAGGTGCAAAAAACGAAGAAATTTTGAATATAAAATTTTAAGATTTATTTTTGTTTTCTAAAATTAATCAAGAATAAACAACTGCCTAAAATTGCGCCCAAAGTATCCATTAGCATATCTTTTTGAGCGTCCCAAATATCACCTTGGGAACCAAGAAAGGCAAGTCCGGCTGAACCGCCGTCTATTTCGGCATAGGTCCATTCTATTAATTCCCAAAGATTGGCAAGAGCCATTATAAATATTAAGCCAAAAAAGGCGGCCCATTTGAGAGATTTAACTATCTTTTTGCGCCACACAAGTTCTGCTATTAAAAAGGAACTTACGCCGATAGTAAAATGAGCAAATCTATCATAATTATTGCGTTCAAAACCGAGCAAATTATTTACAAAATCAAAAGGCACTTTTTCAAAAGTATAACAAGCGCCGATTATTTGCATAACACACCAAATAAAAATTATTAAATAGGCCAAATTTGAAAACTTAAACTTTTTATAAGTAAAGCCAAGCAAAGCAACAATAAAAAACATACTTGTTGCTTCTATCCACCATACTTTAACATCATTTGCCACTAAATAAGAGCAAATGGTTATGATGCCTAAAATAATCAATAAATAAAAAGGGAATTTGTTGTTTTTCATAGATATAGATATTCTAACAAATTTTTTATTTTCTTTGATATCCGTATTTATAGAAAATTTTGTATTTAAGAATAGCAAAATAAAGAAAAATGCGCCTAGTCGGAGTCGAACCGACATCTCCAGCTTCGGAGGCCGACGCTCTATCCATTGAACTATAGGCGCGCAGTCATAGTAAAATTATTATACAAAACTAGCAAAAAATCACGCAATAGTTTAATGATAAAAATAAACTTTACTTAGCACTTTTTTTAGTTTTTGGCTTTTTATTCCAAAATTGTGGGTAGATTTATTGTAAAAGACAATATCCGGCAGTGGTGCCAATGCTGGTTAAATCGCCGCAAACACTTTCACATATTTCTTGTAATTTGGAATTAGCATAACATATTTCATAGTTTCCGTCTTCGGGGTGATGGGCGAAATTTCTCTCTATACTTAATACGCCGTTTCCCGGTTGATAAAGCCCGGCTGAACGCCAATCCTGTGAATTCGCATCACTGCGATTACAATCTAAAGTAAAATGTTTTTCTTCATTAACCAAATATTTACTGCTATCTAAGGTATAGCCGCCGGGGGCTTCTAGGCCTAACTCTTCACAATTAGCAGCATAGGCAGAATGACGCAAAAAATATTCTTCTTGCATATTTTTAATATGTTTTGTGAGTAAAAGCAATTCACTCACACGCGATTTATGCACCGCTTTTTGATACTGCGGCAAGGCAATTGCCGCCAAAATGCCGATTATTAAAACGACGACTAATAACTCTATTAACGTAAATGCTTGGTTTTTCATATAAACTCCTTTTATTTTAAGCGGAAAAGATTCCAGAGTGCTTGCCGCACGGGCGTAAGACCTTCCGGAATGACGATATTATTAATCGTCATGCTGAGGT
>JAZKZM010000321.1:0-5754 GCA_045612685.1 Elusimicrobiaceae bacterium | reverse complement strand
TGGCTACGATCCGACTTGCTTTCTTGCCATTATGGTAAGAGGTCCGCTAAATTCTATCCAATCGGACATGGCAGGGTTTTTATATCTAAAAAACGGGGTTGTTTTTAAAGCTTCTTTTGTTAAAGTAATTTCTCTACGTGGAAGTTTTTTTCTTTTTGCATCTTCCGGCGAAACAATTTTGCTTGAAAATAACCCATCCCTAAAGGCGCGCACAATTTTTATTTTTGATTGTGTATAGCCAAAATCTCTTTGTTTATTTTTGCCATCTTCTTCATAGTTTATCCAAAAGCGGACGGCTTTTGTGCCAAACATTTCTGCTTTTAAAGAGGTATCTTTGCTAAAGGGGCCGTAGTAATGGTCGTCAATGATGACGGCGTAATCTTCCAAAAAACTAATCTCGGCAAATTTTGTTTTGCCGATAAGCACATTAAAAGTTTGTGCGCTAAGCGGGACAGCCAGCAAAAAAGCGCACAGAAATAAAAATAGTTTTTTCATATATATTTTCATACATATAATATATATCCTATTTTGTAAAAAAACAAGGGCCTTTTGCTTCGGCTATTGGGTTATTTTTAATTTTTTAGAAATTTCGGATACGCGGGGCTGCCGCCCGCTCGGGGTATACCTCATTTCTAAAAGCGTTTTTTCTAAAAGAAAAAACTAATTAAAACTATCACCAAAATCCTTGCAAAAATATTTGCCCTATTTAGACATAATTTGAAACGCAAAATCCTTGCAAAAATAATTTGCTATGCTTGGCAAAATTTAAAACAAGAAATCCTTGCAAAAGTTTGCTCTGTTCTAGCAAAAATTATAATTTATAAGCTCGGCCTTTTGCTGAATATTCTATAAGATCAGAACTTGCCATAGCTTTACAAACTTTATCCCATTCTTCAGCCATAGCGTTAGTTGTTAAATAATAACAATAAAGTTGTCCGGGTTCAAATTCCGGCCAATTAGTATCATAACAGGCTTGATAAAAAAGAGGTGGTGCATAGTCTTCCAGATTGTTTGGCACAACATCTAAACGACAACCTATTAAAGTATAAGAATAGTATTGTTCTGTTAAAAAGTTATTGTTTAAATTATATTGTGATGATATTTCCCCCGAAGGCGATAATGATAAATCATAAAAACTTTTTGGCATTGTGCCGTTGGCAAGAATATATTCATCAATAGCAGGTTTTAAAGACTTAATAATACTTAAAGCTTCTGCTGCTCGTGTTTTGCCAACGGCTTTTTGGTATTGCGGCACGGCAATAGCGGCAAGTATGCCGATTATTAAAACTACGACGAGTAATTCAATTAAGGTAAAACCTTTTTTTGATTTTTTCATATATTATTGTCATTCCCGAGTGCAATTACCCGGAATCTCCTCCTTTTTGTCTTTTATTTTTAGACTTTACAATTTCAATTTTATTTTTTTTTTTTTGAAATGCAAGTTTTTTGTAAAAAAACTTGTTTGCGCCGCCTTTCTTTTTGCTGAAAAAATAGCCAAAAAAGAACAAATTTTGTAAAAAGTGTAGCAAACAAAATTGCTTTTGCAAAGCAAAAGCCGGCGGGTATTTGTAGGAAGAATTTTCAAAAGTCTTGCTTATTTTTTTTTTTTTGATAAACTACTTTTGTAAGTTTAATCAAAAAGAGGTAAAAAAGAATGAAAAACCGCGCATTTACATTAATAGAGCTGTTAGTCGTTGTCTTAATTATAGGTATTTTGGCAGCTATTGCCGTTCCACAATACCAAAAAGCAGTAGCAAAAAGCCGACTTTCAACAATAAAAAATTTAGCGACCAGTCTTGCTTTAGCGCAAGAAAGATATTATTTAGCAAATAATGAATATACGCAAAAAATCTCTGATTTGGATATTACCTTGCCAACTGACGGAACTTTAAATGAAGCCGGCGACACTATGACTTATGATTGGGGTCTTTGCACTTTAGTTGATCCTAAAAATGCACAATGTTGGATAACAAACGGGGAAGAATTATTAGTAGGTTATTTAGCATATCATAGCACAGGCACACTTAATGTCAATAAAAGAATATGTCAAGCATTTGAAAATACGATGTATGCCAAAGTGTGCCAGGAAGATAGCGGGGCCAGCTCTTGCGCAATATGGGGTAGTAATGTTTACACTTGTATGTATAATTAGTTTGTTGTTTACTTAATTACAAATCTTCAAGTATCGGAATAATTTGTCTAAAAGCGTTTCCGCGGTGGCTGATTTTATTTTTTTCTTCCGTCGTTAAAGCAGCCATTGTTTTGCCAAGTTCTTTAACTTCAAAAATAGGGTCATAACCAAAACCTTGTGTGCCAAAATAATCTTGAGTAATAAAACCTTCAACGGCGCCTTCTTTGATAAAAATTTTTCCATCCGGCAAAGCAAGAACGCAAATTGTTTTAAAACGCGCAGTTCTTTTTTCTTTGGGCAGACCTGCCAGCTCTTTTAAAAGTTTTATATTATTGGCCTCGTAATCTGCCCTATCTTTGAAAGCATAGCGCGCGCTAAAAACACCCGGCGCGCCGTCAAGCGCGTCAACCATCAAGCCGGTATCATCAGCAAGTGTGGCAAGACCTGTTTGCAAAAGTCCGCTTTTTGCTTTTATTAAAGCATTTTCTTTAAGGGTTAAAGCATTTTCTTCCGGCGCAACTAAAGCAGGAAAATCTAAAAAGGTAAGATATTCAAACTTTTCGCCTTTATTATTTTGAGAAGGCAAAATCTTTAAAAGTTCATCTTTTTTATGTTTATTGGCGGTGGCAATAAAAATTTTCATTTTTTCAAAACAACTCCGTTTTTAGGGCAAAGTTTATTTAAAGTGCAGGTTTGACATTCGGGCTTTCTTGCGTCGCAAGGGCCTCTGCCGTGCCAAATAAGTGCGTGGCTTATCCAATGCCAATATTTTTTATCAAGCATTTTCATCAAATCTTGTTCTATTTTTAAAGGTTCTGTGTTTTTTGTTAAGCCAAGACGGAAGGAAAGTCTTTTTACATGAGTATCAACCACAATGCCTTCATCAATGCCGTAAAAATCACCAAGCACGACATTTGCCGTTTTGCGGGCAACACCGCGTAAAGTCAAAAGTTCTGCCATAGTTTTTGGCACTTCTGAGTTAAAATCGCTCACAAGTGTTTTAGAAGTTTCCAAAATGCTTTTTGCTTTTGCGTGATAAAAGCCCGTTGATTTAATAATTGCTTCAATATCTTTAATATCAGCTTTTGCCATTTTCTCAGGCGTTGGATATTTTTTAAATAAAACGGGTGTTACCATATTGACGCGTGTATCGGTGCATTGGGCCGATAAAATAACCGCTACCAAAAGTTGATAGGCGCTGTTATTATAAACAAGTGCCGTCTTAGTTTTCGGATATAATTTTTTTAACTCTTTTAAAAGTTCAGGCAGTTTTTCTTTTTTTAAAAGCATATTTTACACCTAATATAATAAATAAAATTAAAAGATTAATCAAAATTATTACAGCTCCGCTTGGCAAGTTAAGTAGGAAAGAAAAATAAATACCAAGAATAATACTCGCGCAGGAAAATAAGCAAGAATATAAAAGTGTTTGTTTAAAAGATTTTGCAATTTGCAAGGCTGCGCTCGGCGGAACAATTATTAAAGCAGATACCAGCATTATGCCGACCGCCTTTAAGGCAATAACAATGCAAGCCGCGCTAAAAACAATTAAAAGGGTATTAATTTTATCAGTATTTATGCCGGCTGTTTTGGCAAAATTTTCGTCAAAAGTCATAGCCACAAGTTCATTGTAATAATAAGAAATTAAACAAATACTTGCTAAAGCAAGCAAAAGGGCCAAAGCAACTTCCGCTGTGGAAATTGTTAAAATACTGCCAAACAAAAACCCCATTAAATCAACATTAAAACCGCCGGCAAGCGCAGCAATAATTAAACCTAGTGCAATACCGAGTGCACTTATAATACCAAGCGCGCTATCGGCGTAAATTTTTTCGTTTTTAGTTAATTTTATTATACCAAGCGCGCTTAAAATAACCACCGGCAAAGCAATAAATAAAGGGCTTGTTTTAGTTAAAAAGCCGATAGCAACGCCGCTTAAAGCCACATGGCTTAAGCTATCGCCCATTAAACTAAGGCGTTTTAAAACAAGAAAAGTGCCGATAAGCGAAGTAAAAATAGCAATCAACAAACCGCCCAAAATTGCCTGCCAAATAAAAGAATAAGAAAAAAGTTCAAAAAGGTTCATTTGGCCTCCGTGTGTTCGTGGCAGTGTTTGTGCGTGTGAAAAGGGAAAGGGCAAGAATCTTCCGAGTGTAAGTGGTCCATAATATGCTGGGTATAAGAACCAAAATAAGCAGCCACCGCTTTAGAAGTGCAAAAATCTTCTTTACTGCCGCTGAAAATAAGTTCTTTATCAAGCACCATAAAATCACTTGCATATTTGCCGATTTCGGCAATATCGTGCGTGATAAGTAAAATTGTTGTTTTTTGTTCTTGATTTAATTTTGATAAAAGCTCAAAAAAACTTTCGCGCGAAGTGCTGTCTAAAGCAGTTGTCGGCTCATCTAAAATAATAAGTTTTGGTTTGTTTACCAAAGTTCTTGCCAGCAAAACGCGCTGTTGTTGCCCGCCTGAAAGTTCGGTAAAAAGTTTATTTCTGTATTTAAAGCAGTTTGTTGTGCGCATCATATTAAGTGCGGTTTTTAAATCTTCTTTATTAAAAATTTTCGGGGATTTTTTTGTGCTTAAAAGCCCCATTTTAACAACTTCAAAAGCAGTTAAAGGCATAAGGCGCGGCGGTGTGATTTTTTGCTCTAAATAACCAAGTTCTTTTGCGTGGTCTTTTTGCCAAAACTTAAGGTGCCCGCTTTGCAGGGGTAAAAGACCGAGTATAATTTTTATTAAAGTTGTTTTGCCGCTACCGTTTGGGCCGATAAGAGCAGTCCAAGAGCCTTCTTTTAAACTAAAGGATACTTTGTTTAAAACCTGTTGCCCGCGGTAAGAGTGCGAAATATTTTTTGCTTCAATTAAATTCATTTTTTATTTACACTCAAGCCCTTTAACTAAATTTTCAAGATTTTTTTTCATAAATTTTTGATAGCTTATTTGGGCGTCAAACTCCTCTTTTGTTATATGTTCAATTGTGTAAAGCATTAAAATTTGTGTGCCGGTTTGTTTGGCAATTAAGGCAGAAAGTTTTGGCGAAAGGGCTTCTTCGGTAAAAATATATTTTATATTTTTTTCTTTAATTTCTTTGATTATTTTAAGAATATCTTGCGGGCTTGGCTCTTCTGATTCAGAAGAATTTATCAGCGGTTTAAAATTAAGATTATAATTTTTTGCAATTGCACCGAAAGCAAGATGCCCGATATGGTAAATATTCCTGTTTTTACATTGGGTAAGTTGATTTGAATAATCCCTTTTTAAATTATTTATATCGGAGGCAAAAGCATCAAGATTTGTTTTTACTTCCTTTGTTAAAGAAGGATATTCTGTTTGAATTTCTTTAGTGGCGCGTATTGCCATTAAAAGTGCTTTATCAAAATCCATCCAGATATGTTTTTCTTGCGGGGTAGCAAGGTTTTTAGCAAGGGCAAAAGCCTCTTTATTTATTTCATAAGCCCAAGGCTCTAAAGTTTTATCTATATAAAAAAATGTTTTAGCTTTTTTTACTTTTAAAATATCTTTAGGTAAGGGTTCAAAAGAATGCGGCTCAACACCGGGCGGAATAAGCATTGTAATATCTGCTTTATCTTTAACAATATTTTTAATTAGAGTATAAG
>JAZKZM010000320.1:0-8855 GCA_045612685.1 Elusimicrobiaceae bacterium | reverse complement strand
TTGCAAAATCAAGACTTGCAAATATCAAATATTTATTTGCATCTATCAAACAAGCACAGGAAGCCTATTACACTGCCCACGGAGAATATGCAAACTATGTAAAAGATTTAGATATAGATTTATCTTATTGTAAAAGTTCTGCAGACTATCCAGAAGACGTCCTAATTTGCGATGATAGTTTTATGATAGATATTTTAGATGGATCTAAACAGGGCGTTATGCGCGCTGCTTATTGCCCTAGCGAAATTAAAGGAGCAAAAAATTGGGAAACCTGTGCTTACTCTGTTGCAGATTATGTTTATAATATTAGTTATCAAAATTCTATTTATCCTACATCAAGAAATGCTGCTTGGTGCAACTTTGCAAGAACGGAACTAGGCACTAAAATTTGCGCCTCTTTATAATCTTTAATAATTTTTTACACAGCCAAACACCCTTGCTTTTCTTTTTTCAGCAAGGGTGTTTTTTAAAGTTTTTTATTTAGTTAAGCAAAGCGCGTAAAGGCACAGGATTTTTGAGGAAATTTTAACTTTTCTTTCAAATGAGGTATACCCCGAGTGGGCGAGAGCCCCGTGTATCCGAAATTTGAAAAAAATTAAAATTTACCAAAAAGCCGAAGCCAAAAAACCTTACTCAAAGAAAGGTTTAAGACTATAAGAATCAACTTCTTCTTTCAGTTTCTTAATCAAGTCCTCTACGGAAACGCCTTCAATGTTCTTGCCGCTTCTAAGACGGATAGTAACACATTTATTTTGGGCTTCCTTTGCGCCGACAACAAGAGTATAAGGCACTTTTTCAATATGTGCTTGACGAATTTTTGCACCAAGTTTTTCCGGCCTTAAATCAAGTTCGGGGCGAAGGCCTGCTTCGCGCATCTTTTGGGCAAGTTCTTTTGCAAAAGGTATTTGCTCATCAGTCAAGGTTACGATTTTTGCTTGGACGGGAGCTAACCAAAGCGGGAATAAACCTGCATAATGCTCAATTAAAATACCGATAAAGCGTTCAATTGAGCCAAGCATTGCTCTATGGACCATTAAAGGTCTTTCTCTGCCTTCTTTTGCAATATAAGTTAAGTCAAAGCGTTCGGGCAAGTTAAAGTCAAATTGTATTGTAGAAAGTTGCCAAGGGCGGCCGATAGCATCAATTAATTTAATATCAATTTTAGGGCCGTAGAAGGCGGCTTCCCCTGCTTGGGCGGTATAGGGAATATTGTTCTTTTTTAAGACATCTTCCAAAGCAGCTTGGGCGCGGTGCCAATCTTCTGCCTTGCCGGTATAATTTTCCGGCTTGGTTTCATCCCAAGTGGAAAGTTCCACTTTATATTTTTCAAAACCGAAAGTTTTAAAAATATGTAAAGCAAATTCAAAACAGGCTTGGACTTCGCTTTCAATTTGCTCAGGTGTGCAGAAAATGTGAGCATCATCTTGGGTAAAACCGCGCACTCTTAAAAGCCCGTGCATAACGCCGGAGCGTTCATAGCGGTAAACTGTGCCAAGTTCGGCTAGGCGCAAAGGCAAATCGCGGTAGCTTCTAAGTTGGGCATTATAAATTGAAATGTGGAAAGGGCAGTTCATCGGTTTTAACTGATATTTTTGGTCGTCAACTTCTATGGGTTTAAACATATTTTCGCCATAGAAATTTGCGTGGCCGGATTTTTGCCACAAGTGGAGTCTTGCAATATGCGGGCTAAAAACCATATCATAACCGCGTTTAAGGTTTTCCGCTCTTATCCAATCTTCCAAAGTTTTTCTAAGCATACCGCCTTTTGGCTGCCATAAAACAAGGCCCGGGCCGATATCTTCGTCCATAAAGAACAAATTTAACTCGGTGCCGAGTTTGCGGTGGTCGCGTTTGGCGGCTTCTTCTTGCTGTTTAATGTAATCGTTTAATTCTTCTTTTGTTTCAAAGGCAATGCCGTAAATGCGTTGCATTTGGGGGCGCCTTTCATCACCGCGCCAATAAGCGCCGGCAGTGTGAGTAAGTTTGAAATGTTTGATTTTGCCCGTATGTTCTACGTGCGGTCCGCGGCATAAATCGGTAAAATTGCCGTTTGTATAAATGGTTATTTGGTCCTCGGGCAATTCTTTAATTAATTCAACTTTAAATTCTTCACCTCTATCACCAAACATTTTAAGGGCTTCTTCTTTGCTGATTTTTTGGCAAACAAAAGGTTGCGCGGAAGCAACAATTTGCTGCATCTTTTTTTCTATAGTTTTGAGGTCTTCGGGTGTGAACTTGTGTTCTGATAAAAAATCATAATAAAATCCGTTTTCAATAGCAGGGCCGATACCAAGTTTTGTGCCTTTAAAAAGCTCCTGCACGGCGGCGGCTAAAATGTGTGAACAACTGTGTCTTTTTACTTCTATATTTGCGTTTTCCATAAATACCTCAAACATTTTTGGTAGCAGACTTGCTGCCCCATTAAATAGTATAATTATTTTATCATTTTTTGAGAGGTTATGCTCTATATGAAGTTTTTAAAAAAATATTTTGCGCTTTTAAAACAAGATTTTTTACTTTTTGCAATTTTAAGTTTGCCGGGGATAGTTTTTTATTTTATCGGACTTTGGCAACTTGAGGCCTTTAGTGTTTCTTCTTTAACAATTGGGCTTTTAACAAAGTTTTGCGTGGAGTTTTTAACAATTTCCATAATTTTTTATATTGTGCATATTTTGGGTTTTAAGAAACGCGGTGTTTTTGCGCTGGTGTTTTTTCTTTACTATATAACAATTACGGCTGATATCGTTTTGCTGATGTATTTTAAGGAACGTTTTGGCCTAAAACATGTTATGACGCTTGGCGGCGCGCAATATCAGTTTATGACGGATATTCGCTTGCTTTGCTATTTTGCTTTTATTTACTTTTTCCCCTTCTTTGTTGTGGGCAAGTTTTGGCACGCCCCAGGCCGCCATATAAGCGCAAAAAAAATGGCTTTTTGCGCTGTGCTTTTGTTGATTGTTTCTATTATTTCGCCGATATTTTATTTAAAAACACCGCAAGCTTTTTTTGCCACACAGTTAATGGATACAACACTTGCCGGTATTGTTAAAGATGTAATAAATAAAAAATCGGCTCCGGAAGTTTTGCCCCTTGATAGTGAAAAAATTGCCCTTGCCGCGCAAAATTATAATCTTTTTCAACCGACGAATTTTGTTAACAAAAAAAATTATAAACGCATAATTTTAATAACAACCGAAGCGCTTTCAAATAAATTTAGCAATATGGTTAATCCCAATATTCCGCCTGCGGCAAGTGCTGTTATTGACGGACTTAAAAAAACTTACCCAAATATTTCTTTAAAACCGACGACAATTTCCACTTTATACGGCTTAAGTGTTATTTTTTCGGGCCACGCAAACCCGGAGTTGATGTTTGAAAATGAATATCCTTTATCTTTTGTCCGAATTTTAAAAGATAACGGCTTTAAAACCGCTTTTATCCGCGGCGCAAACGAACATTATATGAACGAAGATGTGCTTTTTAAGCAGGCAGGCTTTGGCGAAGTTTACGGCGCAGATTATTTTGCAAATACCCCTTATAAAGATAAAATTGCCTGGTGGGGACTTACCGATAGATCTTTGTTTGATTTTACTATCAATTATCTTAAAGAAAACCGCGAACAAAAAGTTTTTATTGATATTTTAAATGTTGATACCCATGTGCCAAGCGGCAGAACAGATTATTTGGGCCAAACTTACCCCCCCTTAAATTTGGATGGTATTGACCCCAAAATTGCCGCCGCATACGATAGGCCAAATATGGCGCGCGCTTTTAGAAATTACGATTATGAGTTGGGCCTTTTTATTGAAAATTTACAAAAGGAAAACTTGCTTGACGATGACACTTTGCTTATTGTTACGGCGGACCACCCCTTTTATGCAAATTTAGATATTGGCCCTTTGGTTAAAAATTATCAAAAGAATTTTGAGGAAGTGCCTTTTATTTTAATTACCAAAAATAAAATTGAGGAAACTTTAACAAGTGATAAAAACGCTTCCCAGCAAGATATCGGCCCGACGATACTTGGCCTTGCAGGTTTTAAAACACCTATTAATATGATGGGCCGAAGTCTTTTTGAAAATACGCCCGAGCGTTCTGTTTTTGAATTAAAAAATAATTATGTTATAGTGCAGAGTAAAGGGCAAAAACAAATAATTTCCAAAAAGGCAAAAGAGCCAAACCAAAAGGCCTTAATAACTTTACTTACAAGTATTGTTAAATAACACTTAACACAAAAACACCCCTTATAACAAGGGGTGTTTTTATTTTAGGATTAGTTATAATAAAACATTGGATTAGATTGAACATTCTTTCTAAAAGCATCAGGTTCGGTTTTTCCTGTTTCAGCTTGGCAAATTTGCAAAGCAAGAGTATAAGTATCATTTACCGGATAGCAAGCTCTTATACCGGCTTCCGAAGGAGAATTAAATAAATTAATTCTATAATGAATACCTGTTGAATCGTTCCTACATACAATTCTGGCAGGGTCTGCTGTTCCGTTAAGACTGCAATAGCCCCAATCAAAATAATAATTACAGCCATCTTTATCACATATAGAGTCTTTTGTTTGTGGCTCGGAAAAATTAATGCTTAAATCTTTATAATTATTAGCATATTTTCCATTAACTAAAAAATACTCTTCTTCTGCATTAGCAAGAGCTGTTGCTATTGTTTTTACATTTGCAAATTTTGTTTTATAAACTGCCTTTTGATATTGCGGAACAGCAATTGCAGCTAGGATACCTATAATTAATACGACGACTAACAGCTCTATAAGCGTAAATGCTTTGTTTTTCATAAAAAGACCTCTTTTTTGATTAAACTTACAAAAGTAGTTTATCAAAAAAAAAAAAATAAGCAAGACTTTTGAAGATTCTTCCTACAAATGCCCGCTGGCTTTTGCTTTGCAAAAGCAATTTTGTTTGCCACTCTTTAAGCAAAATTTGTTCTTTTTTTAGCAATTTTCAGCGAGGATTTTGGAGATAGTTTTAATTAGTTTTTTCTTTTTTCTAAAGAAAAAATGCTTTTAGAAATGAGGTATACCTAGAGCGGCTGGCAAGCCCGTGTATCCGAAATTTCTAAAAAATTAAAAATAGCCCAAAAGCCGAAGCAAAAAATTATTTTAGCAGTTTTACTGCGGAAGAAGTGTCTTTATTAATCTGCTGGGTAAGTTCGCCGAGAGAGTCAAATTTCTTTTCGCCGCGAATCTTGGCAACAAGTGCAATTTGCAAAATTTTGCCGTAAATATCGCGGTCAAAATTTAAAATGTGGACTTCGCATAAAGGTTGGCCGTTTTTTTCTACCGTCGGGCGAAGGCCGATATTGCAAACGCCTTTATATTCTTTACCTTCCAAAAAGACTTTAACGGCAAAAACGCCTTTAGGCAAAATTTTGCAAGTATCAATTTTTAAATTAGCAGTAGCAAAACCCATCTTTCTGCCAAGTTGCTGACCTTTAACAATAAGCCCTTTTAAAGTGTATGGGTGGCCAAGCAGTTTAGCCGCAACGGCAACTTCCCCCTGCTCCAAAAATTTGCGTATTAAGGAAGAAGAAATTTTATGACCTTCTTTATTATTAACAAAATTTTGATAAGAGCAAATTATATTATTTTTAAGGCAGGCATTTTGCAAAAAATCTTTTTTACCAAGGCGATCTTTACCGAAGGCAAAATCTTCCCCCGCCAAAATGCCGCCCATATTATAATCTTTTATAAGAATATCAAAGAATTCCTGGCAAGTTAAATTTTTAATTTTTTCAAAATCAAGTTTTTTTACTTCGCAATTTTCCTGTTTTAAAAGAGAAAGTTTTTCATCAGGTAAAGTTAAAACTTTGTTTTTGGTATCATTATTTTTTAAAAGTTTTGGCGCAAAATCAAAAGTTAAAATAAGCGGTGTCATATTATTTTTGGCGGCAAGTTGTTTAAGTGTGTCAAAGATAAACTTGTGGCCTAAGTGGACGCCGTCAAAAGTGCCTATTGTTATAAACTTTTTACCCATTTTGCAATATCCTCCGGCGCACTTTTTCTAAGAGTATCAAGCGGCAAGGCCTTTTTAACATCATAAGGACCGATTTTAAGCCTTCTAAGAGAATTTAAAGTGGCGCAGGTGCCAAGTTTCTCACCCAGCATAAAAGCAAGACTTCGGATATAAGTTCCGCTTGAGCAAAAAACTTCAAACTCAATAATATCATTTTTAAGAGATATTTTAGAATATTTATAAATTTCCACAACGCTATCTTTTTTGATATTAACACCCTTTCTTGCGTGGTCATACATGGCCTGGCCTTTAACTTTTTTTGCGCTGTAAAAAGGTATTGGATGTTTTATTACACCCGTCATAAATTTAAGCGCTTCCTTAACTTGTTTTAAAGTGATTTTGGGGCAAACTTCTTCCTTTAAAATTTTGCCTGTTATATCCCAACTATCTGTTAAAACGCCAAGTTTAACTTGCGCCTGATAAACTTTATCAAGTCCTAAAAACTCCGGTTGCTTTTTGGTGGCTTCACGCCCGATTAAAACAAGCAAAAGCCCACTTGCCATAGGGTCTAAAGTGCCACAATGACCGATACGGGAAAATTCATAAGTGCTTAAAATACCGCGCGTATAAGCAATAACATCGTGCGAGGTCCAGCCAGGTGTTTTATCTATAGGTAAAAGGCCGAGAAGTTGTGTCATTTTAATTTTTCTTTTACTGCTTTAAGAAGTTTCTTTTTGATAGTTTCAAGATTACCTTTGGAAATTTTAAAACCGGCCGCTCTTGCATGCCCGCCACCGCCGAATTGTTGGGCAATAGCGCTGACATCAATTTTGCCTTTTGAGCGCAAGTTCACCGCGACTTTGCCGGGTTCTTCCCTCAGCAAAAGGGAAACTTCCACGCTTGGCACCATTATCGGTTGGCTTACAATGCCTTGTGTGTGGCGCGGGTCGGTTTTAAGTTTTTTGAAATCTGACTTAAGCAAAGAAATTTCCGCAATTTGTTTTTTATGGTGTAAATTTAATTTTTCTAAAGCACGGCCTAAGAGCTTCATTTCCGGGTAAGGTTTTGTGTTATAAATTATTGTGTTAATAAGTTTGATATCGGCACCGCACTCAAGCAAATAGGCACCTGCTGCCATACTTTCAGGCGTGGTGTTGGAGTGTAAGAAACGCGCCGTATCCGTTACAAGGCCGGTATAAAGGCAAGTTGCCTCAGCTGCGGTTGGTTTTGCTTTCATTTCTTTAAAAAGGCGGACCATAATTTCCGCCGTGGAAGAAGCAACCGCATCAATATAATTTAAAGTTCCGTAAGTTTGACCTGTTATGTGGTGGTCTATATTTATTATTTGTTCTGCCTTTTTAAAACAGATATCAAGATTTCCGCCGCGGGTCGGCTCGGAACATTCAAGCATAACTAAAGTATCCGAGTCAAAATTTTTCGGTAAAATACCAAAGTTTACATCATTTAAATCAGGCAAGAAAAATAAATCATCGCCGGGTCTATCGTTGCTATAAGGGTAAACTTCTTTACCAAGACGCCTTAAAAGCGAAGTTAAAGCCAAGGTTGAACCAAGGCTATCGCCGTCGGGGTTTTGATGACCGGCAATAAAAAAGCGCTTACCTTTTTTTAAAGCCGCAACAATTTGGGCAAGGGTATTATTTTTGTTCATGTTCTTTTTCTATTTTGGCAAAAATCTTTTCCACAGCGGACGCTTTTTCAGGCGTATTATCAAGTTCAAAAGTAAAGGAAGGTATTCTTTTGATATGCACTCTTGAGCGTAAGGCCGCGCCGATTTCCCCCCTTAAATGGGCAAGTTGTTTTGCGGCATTTTTTCTGTCAGCTTCATTACCAAAAACCGAATAAAACACTTTTGCACTTGTTAAATCTTTGGAAACTCTAACACCGGTTAAAGTGATAAATCCGCTGAAATGCCCGCTTGCTATCAGACGGGAAACAAGGGAATTGATTTCTTCTAAAAATAAGCTTTCAAGCCGTTTTACTCTTTCTACCATATACATATATTTTAGTTAATATGGTAAAATTTATCAATAAGGAGAAAATTATGATTATCCCTACTATCATTGAAAAAAATATCGGTTATGACATTTTTTCCCGCTTATTAAAAGATAGAATTATCTTTGTCGGCGGGCGCGAAGGCGAGGTCAGCACGGAAGCCGCAAATATGATTATCGCTCAATTACTTTATCTTGATGCGGAAGATTCTTCAAGAGAAATTAATTTGTATATCAACTCCCCCGGCGGTTTAGTAACTGCGGGCCTTGCAATTTATGATACTATGCAATATATCAAAGCGCCGATTACCACAATTTGTATGGGCCAGGCGATGAGCTTTGGTGCTGTTCTTTTGGCTGCCGGCTCTAAAGGCAAAAGATATGCTTTGCCGCACGCAAGAATTATGATACACCAACCTTTAATTTGGGGCGGCGGAATTTCCGGTCAGGTAACGGATATTGAAATTGAATCAAAAGAACTGCGCGAAAATAAAGAACATCTTTTGGATATCTTAGCGCACCATACCGGCCAAAAGAAAGAAAAAATCAGACAGGACAGCGAACGCAATTTCTATATGTCTGCCGAAGAAGCAAAGGCCTACGGTCTTATTGACGAAGTTTTAAAATTGAAGAAATAAAACTTTTGGAGTTCACAAAAAACCCCTTGTTAAAAAACAAGGGGTTTTTGGTTTAATTGTAGAAATATTTAAAGGCACTACTGTCGTCTTTTATCGCCTGATTTAGTGTTTTTCCTGTATCTTGCTGACAAGCCCTATGATAAGCATCTGAAGTATCGGAAGAATAAACTCTACATTGAGATTTTGATGTTAATAAATCAATTTGATAAATTATTTTCCAATTATCTATA
>JAZKZM010000319.1:0-2830 GCA_045612685.1 Elusimicrobiaceae bacterium | reverse complement strand
TTGCAATAAATCAGCCACAAAAACTTTGCCGTATTGCTTTTTATCTTTAATATTTTTTATTTCCTCTTGATATTCTTTTTCAATATAATCATTAAATTCTTTACTTGCCGTATTGGCATTTTTCTTTGCAAAATCATAAGGGGTAAGTCCGATAGCATTTTCCGGCTGGGAAAGGAAGGCCCCGCGTTCTCTTAAGATTTTTGCGGCATTTAAATCGCCCATTTTGCAGGCAAGCATCATTGGCGTATAATTACGAAAAGGCACCATTATATCGTCAACTTCCTTATAAATACCCCAAGTATCTATATAAGAATCATAGATAAATCCTTCATTTAGTATCCATTCCATATAGCGGTAGGCCTTTTTTTCCACCATAGTATAAAGCAAAGTTTTATCATTTGTGCCTATATAATTAGTCACGCAGCGTGAAGGATGCGTCTGACAGCAGTTTTTAAAATTTTGAAAAGTGCTTTCTTTATTTATATCAAATTTTGTTAAAAATTCATTTGGCTCATAAGCCTTGCCGTCTATATAGCATTTTATTTGTCTAAGTTCAGGTGCCAGATAGTCTATATGTTTATAAGATATTTGCGGTTTTACGGGTTTATAAGATTGCCACGGCCTATAAAAACTTTGAGCATTAGCGCAAAGCGTGCATAATAAAAGAAAAACTGTCAGTTTTAAACCTTTCATAAAAAATACTCCGTATTTTGTTTCGGTCCGGTAATTAACATTTTAAAATCTGTTTTAGCGGGGTTATCTTTTGTATTTTGTTTTATATTATTTCCGTATAATTCAAGTTGTGTTTTATATTCTTTTTGCACAAAATCCATAAAGCCGGGGTCTTTATATTTTGCATTTTTTGCATAATCATAAGCATTTTTATTTGGTTTACCGTCAGGTGTATAATTCTTTTTTAATAAACTTGCCGCATAATTAATCAAAAGTTTTGTTCCGATCAAATCTCCGTTAGAGCAGGCAAGCATTAAAGGTGTTTTGGAAGTAGGGTCTTCTTCCGTTTCTATAAAATTAACATAGGCAGTTTCTCTTATATAATCTTTTCTCTTGCCGTAGGCATCAATATTTCTTATATAGTTATTTGATAAATTAAAAAGAAAGCGTGCCACATCATAAGATTTTGTTTCTATAGCCGTATAGAGTAAAGTTTTATTATCAGGGCTTGAATAAGTATCAAGGCAGGCGCTTTTATGTTTTTTGCAACATCCGGCCAAAACTATCACAGCATCATTTTTATAAGTTCTTATCAGCTGGCCCAGTTCCATACCTTGACAGGATAAATCTTCACGCCAGGTAGCAATTCTGTTGATAGTTTGCTTTGATTGTGATTGCGCAAAGCAAAAAACAGTATTAAAAACAAATAAACAAAATAAAAATAAAGAAAACTTTTTCATAATAAAACCCTAAATATATAACACATTTATGTATATATATAATTTAGGATAATTTAGTTAAAAAAACAAGGGAAAAAGGGCCTATTTTAATCTGGGTCTTTTGGCCTATTTATTATTCTTTAGTCGTAAGCAGATTTTCAATTTCGGATTTATTTTGGCTTTGTTCGGTTTTTAACTTTTTTTCTTTGTTAAGAATTAGGGTATCTATAGCTTTTTTTGCCGTATCGTAAGCCTTACCTAAATTATTAGGCGATAATTCAGGATAGTAAATAACGGGAATATCCATACTAAGATATTCTTTGTAAAGTTGTTCTTCCGGCACAACATAAATGCGGCTTTTTGTATCCAAAAAATCAATATCAGCCTGCTCCTGAAGATAAACTTTATCTGCCAAAAGTCTGCTGATAGCCATAACATTAAAACTGTCATTAGGTGCCCTTATAATTTTATTACGGTTATTTTTATATATAAACTCCAAAAAAGGCAAATCTTTAGGGTTTGAGGGCAATTTTTGCTCTGCTTTAGTATGGGCCGTTTCAAAAGATTTATTAAGTTCCTTGGATTCTAAACCGGGAATTAAAATATGTGGCGGCGCTTGGGTTGGCAAATCAATAATATCATCTTTTTTAGGAAACGGCACCTGCCTTCCGCGATAGGTAAAAAGTATTTCATTATAACCTTGCGGGGCAATATTTTCTGCCGTAATTTTTCTAATTTCTTCGGCTGTTTTAATATTTTCAGGTTCAATTTGTTGCTGAATGGGCACTTCTTGCATTTTCTTAGTTGCGGGATTAAATATTTGGGCTCTGTAAGATTTTATATAAACAGGTTTTGTTTTTGCTTGTGCTTGTGCCTGTTCGGTTTTGTTTTGTTTGATGAATTGGAAATCTTTTATGCTGTTATCAAGATTTTTAACAAAATCTTGTCCTGCTTTTGTGGTGGGTTTAAAGAAAGAACCTATAGTCCCTTTTTGAGCGGAACTTTTTTCCGTCGGTGCAATATTAGCGGCAATTTGATTTTCTTTACTAATATTTTGTGCTTTTTCACTAGTTTCTTTATTATAAACGGTATTTTTTATATCTTTTGTATCTTGCGCGGAATATTCTTCAGCAGCGGGTAAAGAAAATATTTTTAAAGATTTTCTGACGGATTTTGGCAAAGAATCAACGGCTGTTAAAGCCCTTTCGTTTGAAAGATATTCTTTGCCTTCTTTATCTTTTAAAACTTCATAAATTTCATTATTTAATTTAACATAGGTATTGGTTTTTTGATAATTTGCATTATTTTTAGTATTTGTTAAAGTTTCTTTATTTGCTGTATTTTGAGTCGGGATATTTTGTTCCGCGGCGGTATTTTGCTGGGCCTTTTCTAATATTTTTTCTTTTATAGATTGTTCTGTTTGTTTTTCTTTTTTATCG
>JAZKZM010000318.1:0-2588 GCA_045612685.1 Elusimicrobiaceae bacterium | reverse complement strand
GGGAAATAAAGGTAGAATTTTTTATTTCTTTGATAATTCAATTTTATTTTTTTTTTTTGAAAATCAAGTTTCTTTTAACTCTTCGTCCTACGAAATATGCTTTATATTTTGCTTCGCAAAATTAACGGATATGCTGCTTTTTAGTCCAAAGAGTAATAAATAAATCTAAAAATCTTCGTTGAAAAATAATCAAAAGAAAACAAAATTTGTAAAAAGTGTGGCGTGTAAAATTGCTTTTGCAAAGCAAAAGCCGGCGCGCATTTGTAAGACGAAAAATTGCTAAATGAGTTGCTTATTTTTTTTTTTTTGCTAAACTACTTTTGTAAGTTTAATCAAAAAAGAGGTATTTGTATGAAAAACCAAGCATTTACATTAATAGAGTTATTAGTCGTTGTTTTAATTATAGGTATCTTGGCTGCAATAGCCGTTCCGCAATACCAAGTAGCCGTTGCAAAAACAAGATTTGCTGAAGTTGTCCAGCTTACATATAATATAAAAACGCAGCAAGAAGTTTTTTATTTGCAAAATGGTCATTATGCAACAAATTGTGAAATCTTAAACCCCGATTTACCTAGCGGCAGTTATATAATAGAAGATAAAAACCATATTGCATTGGAAAAAGACCCTGAAAATCTAAAAATAACTTGTTCAAATGGAGATAATACTCGTGTTGGTATGGTTTCCCCTGATGCAAATTTAGAGTTATACTTAGATCAAGCAGAAAATGACATAGCCCCTTATAAAGGGTTTTGCCGTGCGAGAAGGGATGTCGGTCATAAAATATGTAAGGAAAGGGGCTCCTTAATAGAAGGGGAAAGAGATTATAAGTATTTCTTTTAATTAATATAAAAACTACTTTTTTATTACTTTTAAGGCTTAGTTTTATAATTCCAAACACTCTGTCCTGATGACTATAATAAGATGATAGCAACTTTGCTAATACTTAATAAACCATATATATTACATATATATACTAATAAATAAACTAGCGAAAATTTCAAAATACCCCTTGACAAATTAAAAAATAGGGGGTATACTAGTAATAGGTGCAAGGTAGCATCAAATGCAAACTCCATGTTTGAGCGTTCCTTGAAGTTATGAGGAACGGGTCGGCAGGAGTAAAATTTTTTGTCATCTTAGATAAATTGAGTGGTATTAAATTTATAAAGGGGAAATGTTATGACGGAACAAAAACCAACAAAATTTGGCATTATACTTAAAAGTGCCAAAACCAAACAACAAAAAGAGGAAAAGAAACTTTACACAATAGTTTCCTGCTGTGTTTCGGCAATATTTTTGATTACTATTATTGTTCCTCTTATGTCTAAAGGGGAAGATAAGTCTTCCGGCAATTCTTATAAGAGTTCTTATTTTGACCTTGCCGATTTAGCCGTTGATGACGAAGCCGAACAAGTGTTGCTTGAAATGCAAAAATATAATGATATCCCCAAGCAACAAATTGCCGGCGGTCTTTTTGATAAAAAAGATAAAGAGGCCCGTCAAGAAAAAGATAAAAAAGAGGGTTTGCCCCCCGCGCCGGATAAAGAATATAAACAAGCCCGTCAGCGCAAACAGGCAAAAAGCAGCAGGGGTGTTTCAAGGCCGATTTATACCTCAAACCCTAGAACAACCACTAATACCGGCAGTTTAACAAGAAGCAATATGGCTTCAGGCGGGGGTGGCAGTTCAAGCGTAGGAACTACTTGGACCAGCCCCGATAAAGCAGGCCAAAAAGGTTCAAATACCCGTGGTAATACAGGCAATATCAGCACGCAACAACTTGTGGCTGCCACAGGGGCAAAAGGCAGGGCTTCAGGTTTGCTTCACGCAATACAGGAAAGCCAAAAAGGTGCAAACAGCCAAAATGCCGATACCGCCGCCCAAGCCGCTGCAGATGCTTTTACCAATAATAATGTAGAGGCCGAAGAAGACGAAAATTTGAAAGACGGTATGGATGAACTTGCAGAGCAATTTAATGCCGAAGAATTTAAAAAAGCTGCTAACAATAATGATTTGACTGATTTGAAAAACGAAGCAGAAAAAGAAAAAGAGAAACAAGAAGCAGAACAAGACCCTTGTGCTAAAATGAAAAACAAAATGTCTTTTGAGTGTTATTGGGGCCCTGCTTTATTAAAATTAGGCGAAAAGGTTATAGAGGCCGGTGTTAATATAGGTGTTGCTTATGCTACAAAAGGGGCAAAAGTTGATACTACTGGCAGCGGAACTCCAAGTGGCGAAACCCCAAGTGGCGAAACTCCAAACGGTGATATTTCAGGTTCAACTACTACAAGTGGTGGTCATACGGTTGGCACTGGAAATACTACATTTAATGAAAATGGTAGTTCTAATGGTTCTGGAAATTAGAAACATATATTTAAGATTTTAAACGGAGGAAAATAAAATGAAAAAGATATTAAACAATATAGGCGTTATTTCCAAACAAGTAATTGTTGGCGGCGTTATCGGTGTGGCAACCTTAATGGTTGGCATCGGCTTAATGAACAATTTTACATCTAATGGCGAATCGGAAGGTGGTTTCGCTTCTAATGCTGTGGAAAGAAGTTATTCCTCCTATGAATCTGCCTATA
>JAZKZM010000317.1:0-5900 GCA_045612685.1 Elusimicrobiaceae bacterium | reverse complement strand
AACCCTGTTTTAGGTGATTTAATGGCTGACGGCCAAAAAATTTTGGGCGGTGCAATCAGGCGTTTTGGCAATAGAATTTTATATCAAGGCACTTTGCAAATTGCAGGGGCTAGAGATAAAGAAGAATATAAAACAGCCATTAAAAATGCTTTAGAAAATTATTTTAAAGAGGAATCTTTCGTTAAAGAAGTTCCGCAAGATTTTTTAGCTAAAGTTTATAATCAAGCCGAGCAAGTTTATCAAAACCCTGCTTGGATAAATAAATATTAGGGGAAGTTATGTCAAAATTTACAAAATTTTTAATAGGAGTTTTACTTGCGCCAACAGCAGTATTTACGCTTGCGGCGTTTTTCCAAGGGTTTTATTCAATTATAAAATCTTATAATATCACTATTTGGTTTGTTATAGGGATGTTAGTTTACGCTTTAATTCACAAATTTCTTTATAACTTTTCGCGCCCTTATGTTTTTGCACATGAAATTACCCACGCTTTAAGTGCTATGTGCTGCGGTTATAAAGCACAAAATCTAAAAGTCGGTGCGGAAAGCGGACAAGTTAAAGTAAGCGGAACAAATATTTTTATTTTTCTTGCGCCGTATTGTTTGCCTTTATATGCGGTTTTAATTTTGCTTATCTTCTTTTTTTGGCAACTTTTCAATCCCGAAACGGCCTTTAAGTATAAAGATATTTTTCTTTTCCTTTTTGGCTTTTTTATAATGCTTCATATTTGGCACACGGTTAAAACTCTTCAAGAAACCCAGCAAAGCGATCTTTTGCAGGCGGGCGGCAATGTCTTTTCAATTACCATAATTGTTTTATCAAATGTTTTAATAATTTTCGGTCTTTTGGAAATTTGCTTTCCGGGTGTCTTGCCTTTATTTGCTTTATTTAAGCAAGTTCTTTCAAATACGCTTTTATTTTGGCGCACGATTTTTGGCTGGCTTTATAATCTTGTTAATGGGGCAAGAGTTAAATGAGCGAGATAATTTTAAGGAACTTTTTTAAAGCGGCAAAATTTACTGTAAAGAATGTAATACGTTCCTTATTTTTTATTGCTTTGGTTTTAGTGGTTTTAACTTGTATAAGTTGGTTTTTACTAGTTCGCTATTTTAATGCCCATAATTTCGGGCAAATTGTTGTAAACGGCGTTCAGGAATATTTTGGTAAACCGGTAGTGATAGGGGAAATAAAACTTGCCTCTTTAAATAGTGTAGAAGTAAAAGGCCTTAAAATTATTGACGGCCAAAAAGAAGATTATGAAGAAATCCTTTCCGTTGATGATTTAATTATTCACTATGATTTAACTTCTCTTTTAAGCAAACATATCATTATAGAAGAAATTATTTTAAACAGCCCTTTAATTCATATTGTTAAAGATGAAAATGGGGCCTATAATATGCAGCCTTTAATAGTGTCTTCCCAACAAAGTCAGGAAGGGCAAAAATTTAATGTCAAATCTCTTTCAGGCAAAGATATAGAAATTATTGTAGAGGATTGGATTATAAAAAACGGCACTTTTGCTTATAAAGATTTGCAAACAAAAACAGCTCATTCTTTAAGCGGTTTTAATGCGCGTTTTCTTAATTTAAAATTTAATGATTTAACAAATTTTACTTCTGATTTTATTGTCCGAAACCGCATTGAAGATAAAATTGTGGAAACAGGCATTTCCCTTAAAGGTCAAGTAAACTTTGCTGATTTTAATACTCAGGAAATGAGCTTTACCGATACCGAGGGGCAAATAAATCTCTTTAAAAAACCTCTTAATTTCAAATTTAATCTTAAAGATTTTAGCGCACCTAAAATTGAAGCATATTTTGATATTCCTTCTTTTGGTTATGAAGATATTTCTTTATTATATAATAAACCTTTTAAAACAAAATATCCTGCTTTTACGGCATATATTCAAGTTTCTTTAGAGGATAATTTTTCAAAACTTACTCTTGATAATTTGCAATTAAAAAATAATAATCTTAATATCCAAGCGCAAGGTAATTTTGATTTTACAAATCAAAGCGGCATAATAACTTATAAAACTAAAGAATTTGATATAGCAAAACAAACCTTTTTGACATTTCTTAAACCTTATAAACTTGCCGGCAATTTAAATGTGCAAGGGCAGATGACTTATAATCAAGGCAAATTTCGTTGGCCTACGCTAAAAGCAAATTTAAATAAAGTTAATGCCTTTATCAGCAATTTTACAATAGAGCAAACCAAAGGCACTTTTGAAGCGCGCGATAATTTTGACTATATGACGGCCCAAGTGCAAGACGGCATTTTCAAAGTGGGCCGCCAAGTTATTTCCGAGATAAAAGGCACAACCACATTAGAATATTCCAAACAAAACTTTTATGCCCAAATTTATGATACTATGCTTAATGACAAAAAAATCAAAATGAGTGTTGCTATTTCCAATGTCGCAAATGCTCAGAAAAGGCGCATAAAAACTTTAATTTATACAAGTATTTTTGATCCTCTTGAAATTTTTGATTTGACAGAAGATTTTGTTATAGCCCTTTCCGACGGAACAAGCCAGCCGCAAAAAGAAGAAGGCAACCTTGCCTGGCTGCATAATTTCAAAAATAATTTGCCCCAATTTATGCCGAACTTCAGCGGCTCGCTTTACGCTGAAGAATTAAAAACGCCTATAGTTTCCGGCAAAGATTTTTATGCCGAGTTTGCTTTGGAAAATCTTTTACCCGGTATGGATAAATTGAACGGCAAAATTGAAACTTCGCTAAAAGACGGCATAATTTATAAACTGCAGGAAGCCGCCGAACGCCAACAGGCGCTTGGTATTGCATTCCAACCATTTGTTATAATGAATAATATGGAGCGTGCCGGTTCTTTTAAAATGAGTAAAGTGCTAAAAGATACCCCCGTCGAAATTATGAACGCTTCAACCGTATTTACAAATGGCAGAATGAATGTAAACAATTTTTATTTAGACGGCAAGGTTATTGCGGGCACTATTACCGGTTGGGTTGATTGGTATAAAGAAAATTTTGATTTGGATATTTATACTATGTTTAAGAACACATCTAAGCGCGGTGTTCTGGCCGAAAACCTAACCGATGAAAGCGGCGAGCCTGCATTAGCGTTTAGAACTTATAAAACTATGGAAAATCCTGCCGTTCAAATGAAGAGCCCTAAAAAAACAGGCAAACAAATACAGGAAGCCCGCGCCAAAGGGCTTGAAACAGATTTTAAACAAATTGAAGAATTTATAGGAGTCAAAAATGAGAAAACAGAAAATTGATATGATGAGCATTTTGCAGGAGAACGAGGCCATTATTGAAGGCCATTTTGAACTTCCAAACAGTTTACATATTCAAAATTATATTGATACTGATGTGCTTTTTCAATACCCCGGTCTTACAACAAAAATAGCCCAAGGTTTAGCCGATTTATTTGATAAAAAAATAGATGTTGTTTTAGCCCCCACAGCGCATAATGCAATTATCGCGCAAGAAGTTGCGCGCATTAAAGGCGCGCGTGCTTTAACTGCTATTTCTGTTAACGGCAAAATGCGCCTTAAAGGTCATGTAAAAATTGAGCCGGGCCAAAAAGTTTTAATTGTTGATAATGTTTCTATGACGGGCCGAACATCGCGCCTGGCTGCATCACTTGTTTCTATGCATCAAGCCGATACAATAGGTATTGCCGTTATTGTTGATAGGTCTGATAGCGGCGCTGTTGATAATATCCCTTTGCGTTCACTCTTAAATTATCCTTTACAAACTTTTTATGCCGGCGATTGCCCTATGTGTAAAGAAGGCCTTGCCCTTAAAAAAACAGGGGAAGATTTATGAGAGAAATTAAAGTAAAAGCCAAAGAAGAACACCGCATAAAAAAAGGTCATTATTGGCTTTTTTCAAACGAACTTGAGCGTGTTGATACAACAGCAAAACCGGGCGAAATTGTGCGCGTTTTAGATTTCCGCGGTGAAGTTTTGGGTTATGGTTTTTTTAATCCGCATAGTTTAATTTCCGTCAGATTCATTACCAAAAGCGCAGAACCGCCAAGCAAAAATTTTATTTTTGAAATAATTGACAATGCTTTTGAATACCGCAAAACTTTAGGCCTTCGCAAATACGGCCGTATGTGCTATGGCGAGGCCGACGGCGCCCCCGGCCTTATTATTGACCGTTACGGCGATTATCTTGTTATAGAAATTCTTACCGCCGGTATGGAAAATCTTAAAGAAGATATTTTATCTGCCGTCAAAAAAGTTTTTAAACCAAAAGGTATTGTTTTTAAAAATGAAAGCAATTTCAGAACTCTTGAAGGCCTTTCCCAAGCAAATGAAATTATTGGCGAAATTCCCGAAGAACTTGAAATTGAAGAAAACGGCGTAAAATTTCTTGTCAATTTAACCTCTTCTCAAAAAACAGGTTTTTATTTTGACCAACGCGAAAACCGCGCATTTTTGAAACCTTATTTTAAAGATAAAATTGTTCTTGATTTATATTCTTATAGCGGTTCTTTCGGTATTAATGCCGCTTTAAACGGCGCCGTTGCCGTCTGGGGCACTGATTCAAGCGCCGCTGCCGTTGAACTTGCAAATAAAAACGCCGCTTTAAATAAAGTTAGCGATATTTGCCAATATCAAAGAGATGATGCAGAACGCTTACTCAGCGCCGCTATGAAAAAGGAACTGCCCAGCCAGCCCGATATGATACTTTTAGACCCGCCCGCTTTTGTTAAAAACCGCAAAAGTTTGCCCCAGGCAATTAATTTATATGTTAAATTAAACCGCATGGCGCTTGAGGGCCTTGAAAAGGGCGGGCTTCTTGCTTCATCCACCTGTTCGCACCATATCACGCGCGAAATTTTTATGGATATTTTAAAGCAAGCTGCAGCCAAGGCCGGCAAGGAAGTGCGCCTAATTGAACTTCGCACTCAGGCAAAGGATCATCCTATATTGATTGGGATGCCGGAAACTGAATATCTACACTTCGCACTACTACAAGTGTTGTGAGGCTTCGGCTTTTTTCCTCTTTTTTATTTTTTTAAGGCTGCGGATACACGGGGCTGCCGCCCGCTCGGGGTATACCTTGCCTTAAAGAAAATAAAAAATAGGTCGGCGCGGTTGCCGCGCCTAAAAAATCCTATGCCTTTATATGTTCTGTTTCTGCTTAATTTGAAACGAAAAATAGGAATTAAAATTTCCTCAAAAATACTGTGCCTTGCTATGCTCTGCTTTAGTTAATTAAAATTTCCTAAAAAATCCTATGCCTTTATGTGCTAGATTTTGCTTAATGTGAATTATATTTTTAACAAAATATGAAAATATAAAATTAATATTTTAGATAAACTTTTCCACCTGTGCCACACCAATTTGCATCAAAAATTATATCAGCATCAGGAATTTCCGTTTTGCATATATCTTGACCAATAGTTTCTGTAGAACAACACCATTTACTTAAGCTGTTAAAGGTTTTTGAATAACTAATTTTAGGGTTGTATAAACTACATATAATGCCAGATCTTATGCTATCGCCATCTAACTGACATATTCCCCAATCAAAAGTAATTTTGTCATTGTTAGTCTGCCATTTATCGTAAGATCCACCTTCAATAGTGATATCTAATAGAGTTAAATCTATACTATGATTCCCGTGCTGAAGTGTATAAATGTTCTGGGCTTCCCAAATAGCTTTTGAAGCAAGTAAAAGCTGGGTAAACCTAGATTTAGCAACGGATTTTTGATACTGCGGCACGGCAATCGCGGCCAAAATACCGATAATTAGGACTACTACTAGTAATTCAATCAAAGTAAAACCTTTTTTCATATAATTTTCTCCTTATATATTTAGTCATTCCCGAAGGTTGTAATCGGGAATCTCCTCCTATTTCTTTTTGACTTAACAATTCAATTTTATTTTTTTTTTTTT
>JAZKZM010000316.1:0-8206 GCA_045612685.1 Elusimicrobiaceae bacterium | reverse complement strand
ACAGTCCGGCGGTAAAGGTCAATATGGTCACGTATTCTTGCGCTTAGAGCCGCAAGCTCCGGGCAAAGGTTTTGAATTCGTCAACGAAATTACCCAAGGTCGTATTCCTAGAGAATATATCCCTGCCGTTGAAAAGGGTTGTAGAGAAGCCCTTGATAGCGGTGCTTTAGCAGGTTATCCGTTGGTAGATATCAAAGTGGCTGTTTACGACGGTTCTTTCCACGAAGTTGACTCTTCAGAAATGGCATTTAAAATTGCTGCCTCTATGGGTTTAAAAGAAGGTGCAAAGAAAGCTGCTCCTGTTCTTCTTGAACCTGTTATGAAGGTAGAAGTCGTTACGCCGGAAGCCAATATGGGCGATATTATGGGTGATTTAAGCTCCCGCCGCGCAAAAATTGGTGAAATGGGCGAAAGAGGAAACGCCAAATATATTAAAGCACTTGTTCCACTTGCTGAAATGTTTGGTTATGCGACAACCGTTCGCTCTCTTTCTCAGGGCCGCGCTTCCTTTACAATGGAACCCAGCCACTATGAAGAAGTGCCCTCAAACGTTGCAAAAGCAGTAATTGAAAAGAAAACTGCCGCCGCAGCAAAATAAAATTTAGAACCTGCCCTTGCGAGTCAAGGGCAGGTAATTTAAAGGAGAAATAAATAATATGGCAAAAGAGAAGTTTTCAAGAAGCAAACCGCACGTTAACGTCGGCACAATCGGTCACGTTGACCACGGTAAGACAACCTTGACCGCTGCTTTAACAAAAGTATTAGCAAGCGAAGGTAAATCAAAAGAAATGGCATATAGCGATATCGCAAAAGGCGGTGTTGTTAGAGACGCAAGCAAAATCGTAACCGTTGCCGTTTCCCACGTTGAATATGAAAGTGATAAAAGACACTATGCACACATTGACTGCCCGGGCCACGCAGACTATATTAAGAACATGATTACCGGTGCTGCACAAATGGACGGTGCAATCTTGGTCGTTTCCGCAGTTGACGGCGCAATGCCTCAAACCAAAGAACACGTCTTGCTCGCAAAACAAGTTAATGTTCCGAAGCTCGTTGTTTTCTTAAACAAAGTAGATTTAGTAGATGATAAAGACATGCTCGACTTAGTTGAAGAAGAAGTCCGCGATTTACTTGAAAAATATGGTTTTGACAGAGAAACCCCGATTATCCGCGGTAGCGCCTTAAAAGCAATTGAAGGCGACAACAGCGAACTCGGCGTTCCTTCTATTAAAAAACTCTTAGAAGCATTAGATACATGGATACCTGAACCGAAAAGAGAAACAGATAAACCTTTCTTAATGGCAGTAGAAGACGTCTTCTCAATCACCGGTCGTGGTACAGTTGCCACAGGTAGAATTGAAAGAGGTTCCATTAAAGTAGGTGATCCTATTGAAATTATCGGTTTTAGAGATACCTTAACCTCAGTTGCCACCGGTATTGAAATGTTCCGCAAACTTCTTGATGAAGGTATTGCAGGCGATAACGTTGGTATCTTGCTTAGAGGTATTGATAAGAACCAAGTAGAAAGAGGACAAGTTTTAGCAGCCCCTAAAACAATCACCCCTCATAAGAAATTTACAGGTCAAGTTTATATCTTGAAGAAAGATGAAGGTGGCAGACATACACCTTTAACCCCTGGATATAAACCTCAATTCTATTTCAGAACCACCGATGTAACCGGCGAATTACAATTCAAAGGCGACATGATTATGCCTGGTGATAATGCTGAAATCGAAGTAACCTTAATAACCCCTGTAGCTATGGAAGAAGGCGTCCGCTTTGCTATCCGCGAAGGTGGCAGAACTGTGGGCGCAGGTGTTGTTACCAAAATTATTGAGTAAGCAAATTTGCTGAAACAGAAAAGCCCGACTTATAAAAAGTCGGGCTTTTTTATTTGTTGCGGCTTCGGCTTTTGGGCTATTTTTAATTTTTTAGAAATTTCGGATACACGGGCTTGCCAGCCGCTCTAGGTATACCTCATTTCTAAGAAAATTAAAACTATCTCCAAAATCCTGTGCCGTGATTTGCTCTGTTTAGATATAATTTTTTCGCTCCTCGCGCCTTATCTAAACGCAAAATCCTTGAAAAAAGTCGTGCGCTGTTTTAGCTTGATTTGAATTTTGCGGCGTCGGCTTTTGGACGCAAGTTTAATTTAAGCGATAGCGTGCTGCATTTGTATTGTCATCAAAAAAAGTTCCAAGACTTTTGCACATATTTAAGGCAAAATCATCAGATTTACTTGCCCAACATAATAGTGTTCCTGCGTAAAAGGAACTATTACGGTGGTCATATGAAAAATCTAATGCTAGGGGATAGTCATTTAGGACAGCGTGAGATTTTTCCCTATCAAAACTACAACTCCAATTTTCAGGACAAGTAATATTAAGGTCTAATTTTTTTATATCTTCTCCGGCGGCATATTCACCATTAGCTAAATAATAAATTTCTTGTGCATCTCGTATTGCTCTTACATAAATAATACCTTGTGTAAGACGGCTTTTAAAAACTGCTTTTTGGTATTGCGGCACGGCGATAGCCGCCAAAATACCGATAATTAAAACTACGACTAACAATTCAATTAAAGTGAAACCTTTTTTCATACAATTTTCTCCTATTTCTTTGATAATTTCATTTTATTTTTTTTTTTTTGAAATGCAAGTTTTTTCAATTCTCCGTCGTAGCAGATATATTCTATCTTTTGTTTTTGCAAAATTAACGCATAAACTATTTTTTTATAAAAAGAGTTCTTTTTTGTTATTTGAAGATTTTTTTGTTTGCGCAGGTTTTATTATAACCCTCTCCCCTTTCAAAGAAAAAGGGGAGAGGTTAGGTGCCTATGGAATCATTCTTAAATGAATGATTTATATGCTAATATTGTTTTTGGAAGTTAGACAAATAAAGACGGCTGTTTATTTGAGCCAAGTCTAGTAACCCAAACACAACAGCCGTATCTGCCGCCAAAAAGGCGGCATAATTAAATACGACTGCTTTTGGACTAGACTTGTGCCGTTATTTTTTAACAGCGCACCTTGTTCTAAAAAACAAGGTTCCAAAAACAGAAAAAATTTTAATCTATGTATTAATCACATAGTTTTACAACTATTATTAGTATAACATTTTTATGTATAAAATAAAAAGCCCCGCTCAAAAATTTTTAAGCGGGGCTATAAAAAATATTATTAAAATTAATCTAAATAATATTCAATTGTGCTAACAACTCTAACTTTTTTATTGATTTGCTGAGATTCGCTAACACCGGGGGCTTCTTCCCTCGGTAAAATAGAAAACACGCCTTGCTGCGCTCTATGTATTTTGCCAACTTTTGTGCCGGAGCTTTTTGCAAATTCATCTGCGGCGGCTTTAGCATTTTCAGTAGCGGTGCTGAGCATTTGCGGCTTAATATCATTTAATTTTGTAAAGATATAAGCCACGGGGGAAGAATATTCCTGATTATCAAAAATTATACCTTTTGCCACAAGTTCGCTTAAAGTGCCGATAGATTTTTCCACCAAGTCAACTTTATTGCTGCTGATAGTTATTGTTTGGTTTAAAATAAAACGCGGGCCGTTTTGCTCGCTTCTGTATGGGTTTGCGGTAAGGTCATTTGTGTTAAGGCGGCCGATATAAATTTCCTTATCTTCAAAGCCCTGTTTTTTTAAGTGATTAACAATAATATTTTGCTGGTCTGTTAATTTTTTTTGAAGGTCAATAACATCATTGCCGGTTAAAACATATTTTAAATCCCACACGGCAAGATCTGCTTTAACATCTTTTTCGGCAAGGCCTTTTACGACGACAAAATTGGTATCCATTTTTGCGTGATAATAATATCTGCCGATTGCAAAACCGGCACCCAAAATACCAAGGGCAAGTATTAAAAATGCAATAGCTTTTTTGCTTCCTGTGCAACAATTTTTATTTTCTTCCATAATAAAAAATCTCCTTAAAATAAAATATTTTCTTTACAATAATATTGTAGCTATTTTGTTAGTTTTAATACAAGTATTTAAAAATGTCCGCCGATTCTAAAACCCAAATGGTGGCTTGAGTTGCTTAAATTATAAGTGTAATTTAAACTAATCGGCAAATAAATATGCAAAAATTGATAAGTTAAAATTGCACCCACGCCGCTGTGTGAAATATAGTGATTATCTGAAGAATTAACAAAAGCCTGCTCGTAAAAAGGCATTAAACTTAAAAGCCCTGCTTTTTTACGCATAAGAAAATAAGTAAAACTGCTGCCGTAAGAATAACCCCTTTTGCCTCTTTGTTCTCTATCGTAAATACCGAGCCCAAATAACATATCGGAAGATTCTATTAAATTGCTAAAAGGTGCTTTATAAGCCTGCTGGGTTTTGGCAAAAAGGGCAAGGCGGTGGCGGGTTTTAAATTCCAACATATAACTGCCGCTTAAGGAAAGTTTTTGTATTTCATATTTACTGCCGGTTATATCTCCGCCGTAAGTATAAGATATGGTGGCAAGTTTGCCTCTTTTTATGCGTGGCAAATCAACTAGCATCAATTTCTTTTCCTGTTTGTTTAATTTTATAAAAGAGCCAAGATAAATATTCATAGGCACATTATCGGTATATTGCGCGCCAAAAGAAATATTGGAATGATTTCCGCTGTCAAAAGAAGAATCTTGATATTTATAATATTGATATTCCGGCGTTATAAAAAGTTCCCATAGATTTGAAATTTGATAGCGGTAAGAAACAAACATATCTTCTTTTTTTGTTTTTTGTTCTATAAAAGATACTTCTTCTATATCCGGGTTGTAAATTGCCTCATCATCTTCCCAGCCGTTGCTATAAAATTTTTGATTGGTTTTTGAATAATCATATTCCAAAATAAAAGTATTTTTTCCGCTGGCAAATTCATTATGCGTGTTAAAAAGATTTTTACCCGCTTCAAAGGAAATATAAAAATCTTGTCCTTTTTTTAAAATATTTCCGCTTTCAAGCGCAAGCCCGGCCGAACGTTTTGAAGTGTTAAGAGAAATAAAAAGTGGCAATACATAATCTTCTTCTTCCCCGTCTATATGAATATCAAAGCCGTCTTTCTTTTTTTGATATAAAAATTCCAAAAATTTAACAAACGGCTTTTTTTGTAAATTTTCTTTTGCCTGTTCATATTTTGCTTTATCGGCGGGGTCATCTTTTTTTATAAATATTAAATTTTTTAGAGATTCTAAAGTTGTTTCATCTTGTTTTTGCGCGATATTTTCAGTTGGCGTATTAAGTTCTTTTGTTTCCTCTGCAAAAGCAAAACAAGATATAAAAATAAATAAAAATAAAATAATATACCGCATTTTTATATTATATATTTTTATTTAACAAATAACATAAAGTAATTATTTATTAATTGCCTTTGCCGTCGTAATTATAATTTTCTTTAGCAATAATGCGTGCATTATCTTTAGAAATTTCGGGCGCGTGATAAGTTTTTTGTATTTGGTTTACAAGCGGTAGCAAAGAGCCTTTATCGCCGTCAATATGGCCGCGCGCAACTTTAATTGTTTCAAGGCAATTTTTTGCGCTTTCTTCCACTTTTGCAAAACTGGTTAAGAAGTAAGTAAACTCGCTATTCATTTTTTTAATTAGGTCAATAGTATCTTGCATTTGTGCGTATTGGCTTTCAATATTCCAAAGTTTTTTTACAATTTCAATTGTGTTAATTAAAGTATCGCGGCAGACAAGCAAAATATTATTTTTCCACGCGAAATTAAGCAAAGTATTATCTGCTTTTAAAGCACATTCAAGCGCGCTTTGCGGGTTAACAAACATTAGCGTAAAATCTGGGCGGAAGGTTTCGCCGTTTGGGTCTTGAATATCTTTTGGATATTCTTTTTTTGCAAGGTCTTTAATAGTATCTTTGATATCTTCAATATGTGCTTTTAAATATTTTTTTTGCTGTTCTTCATCTTGGCAACTTGCATAATTCATATAATGTTCAAAAGTGGTTTTGGAATCAATAATCAAATAATTATTGTTGGGCAGTTTTAAAAGAATATCAAATCTGTGTGCACCTTGAACAGATTGTTCAAAAAAATCTGTTCCGTTTACAAGGCCGGCATTTTCAAGAATATTTTTTAAAGTGGCCTCGCCCCAGGCGCCTTTGGCGGTAGGGTCGCCTTTGATGGCTTTGGTTAAATCAAGGGCTTGTTGCTGAAGAGTGTTATTTAAATTTAAAACATCACCGATTTCTTTTTTAAGTTCCACTTGGCCCATTTTATTTGCTTCTTCAAGTTTTTCAAGTTTATCTCGGAAATTGCGCACATCTTGTTGCAAAGGGGAAAAACTTGTTTTTGCCTGCTCGTTAAAATTTTTAACTTTTTCATCCAAAACTTTTTGGGCGATATTTTCAAAAACGGCTTCTTTTTCTTTGTTAAAAGATTGTATCATTTCTCTTAATTTTTGCTCGCCGGCAAATTTGGCGGTTAGCTCTTTATTTTCCTGCTCTTTAGCGGCAATAAGAGTATCTTTTTTTGCCAGTTCTTCTTTTAGATGGGCGCTTTCGCCTGTTTTACCAAAAATAAATTTACCGATAATTATGCCGATAGCTATGGCAATAAAAATAAAAATTGTTTCCATAGAAAATGCTCCGAAATAGTATTATAAATAATGGTATAATTTTATATATCTAAAATCAAATTGATATAAGGAGAAACAAATGAAAAAATTATTCGTATTAACCGCAACTTTTGTTGCTTTCGGCGCAGTTGCTTTTGCACAAGAAACTTGCACCTGTAATGTGGAAGATTTAGTTTGCCAAAACAAGTGTGCCCAAGATACGGCAAAAGCAGCTAAGGCCCAGTTCCAAGCTGATAAAAACGCCGCCAAACAAAATGTAAAAGAAGCACAAAAAAATTGGTCTGATAAAGTTAAAAACGCGCAAAAAGAAAATGCCGCCAAAAACGCTCAGGCAAAGCAGAATTATAAAGAAGCGCAAAAAGCTGCTAAAGAAAACTTAAAACAAGCTAAACAAGAAAATAAAGAAAAAGTTAATGCCGCAAAAGCAAACTTGAAAAATCAGAAAAATCAAGCCAAGCAAGATTTGAAAAATCAAAAAAACCAAGCTAAGCAAGAATTAAAAGACCAAAAAAATACGGCCAAGCAAACTGCCAAAGATGCCAAAAACGCAGCCAAGAACGAAGCCAACGCTTGGAAAAACGCAGTTTCCGCAAAATAACTTATTTAGCAAATAAACTTTAAAACCCGCCTTTCTTTTTGATTGGCGGGTTTTTTGTTTTATTTTAACAAAAATTGCTCCAAATCCTTGTTGAAAAATAGCCAAAAAAGAACAAATTTTGCAAAAAGTGTAGCGCTAAAAACACTTTTTCAAAGAAAAAGATAGCGCGCTTTTGTAGGACGATATTTTAGAAAAGTCTTGCTTATTTTTTTTTTTTTTTGATAAACTACTTTTGTAAGTTTTAATCAAAAAAGAGGTGTTTTTATGAAAACCCGCGCATTTACATTAATAGAGTTGTTAGTAGTTGTTTTAATTATAGGTATCTTAGCAAGTATAGCTGTTCCGCAATATCAAAAAGCAGTTATGAAAACTCGACTTGCGAGAATAAAAATAGCAACTAATGAAATTAGAAAAGCTATAGAAGTTTATTATATGCAAACAGGTCAACTTCCAACAAAACTTAGTGATTTAGATTTTACAAATGGCGTTGAATTGGAATCAGAAGATTCCGGAACAGGCTTTTCTATTACTACTAATAGCGGAGACACTTGCCGTATATTAGGTCCTACATTTTATCAATGTTATTGTGTTATAGGAAATTCTGATGTGCAGATAATGTATCTTAGAAATTATAAATCTTGGTTTACAGATCAAGTTGATATACAAGAATGCCGCGCTTATTCTTTAGATACTACTGATATATATAATAGAACTTGCCAAAATGATACTGGTAAAACAGCGCCTGATACTTGTTCAAAAAATGGTTATTGTAGATATTATTATTAATTTTTTATTTAAAACTAAATATTATAGATTCCCGAGTATTTACTGCTATGTAAAACTCGGGAATTTTTTGCTTAATTTTCTTCGCTGAAAGAAAGTTAAAAAAAGAACAAATTTTGCAAAAAGTGTAGCGCAAAAAATTGCTTTTGCACAGCAAAAGCCAGCGCGCTTTTGTAGGACGATATTTTAGAAAAGTCTTGCTTATTTTTTTTTTTTTGCTAAACTACTT
>JAZKZM010000315.1:0-2739 GCA_045612685.1 Elusimicrobiaceae bacterium | reverse complement strand
TATCTTCTATCGTTATAATATGGCTGCTTAAATCAAGTGCTTCTTTAATTGCTTTTGTATCAAGCGGTTTAATAAAGCGCATATTTAAAACGCCGCAGTCAATATCTTTTTTGGCAAGAATTTCGGCCGCTTCTAAAGCAGGATGCACCATATTGCCGACGGCAAGAATGTTTGCATCTTTACCTTTTTTTAGCCATTTTGCTTTGCCAAGCGGCAGGGTTTTAAGTTCGCTGTCCATCTTTACTCCGACGGCACTGCCGCGCGGATATCTTAAGATAAACGGCGCTTTTGCCTCAAAAGCAGTTTTGAGTAAATGCTGAAGTTCATTTTCATCAGCAGGGGCTGCGATATAAAGATTTGGAATATTTCTAAATAAACTTAAATCAAACACGCCGTGGTGCGTGGGCCCATCTTCGCCGACGACGCCTGATCTATCAAAAGCAAACACTACCGGCAAATTTTGCAAACAAATATCTTGCTGTATCTGGTCATAGCACCTTTGCGAAAAAGACGAATAAACGGCAACTATCGGACTCAACCCTTGCGTGGCAAGACCGCCGGCAAAAGTGGCGGCGTGTTCTTCTGCAATACCGACATCATAAAAACGCTCGGGGTAAGTTTCTCTAAACGGGGCAAGCCCTGTTCCTTCCGGCATAGCGGCGGTAATTGCGGTGATAGTTTTATCTTCTTTTGCAAGTTTCATTAAAGCATCAGAAAATGCTTTTGTGTAGGTAATTCTATCGCTTTTGCCGATAACTTCACCCGTTTCTGCATCAAAAATGCCAAGGCCGTGATATTTTGTCGGTTTTGCTTCGGCGGGGGGATAACCTTTACCTTTTTTGGTAACAATATGCAAGAAAACCGGCCCTTTAACATCTTTAATTTGCTCAAGGGTATCAACTAAAGAAAGAACATCATTTCCGTCAACAGGACCAAAGTATTTAAAGCCCATTTCCGCAAATAATACACCTGAAAATAAAATAGATTTTGCCCTTTTTGCAAGTTTAACTACATTTTTACCGATATCGCTATCGCCAATTTTATTTTCAATAGTATCTTCTAAAGCCTGTGTATATTTTGCGCTTAAAAGTTTTGTTAAAAAAGAACCAAGCGAGCCAACGCGTTTTGAAATAAACATTTGGTTATCGTTTAAAACTACAAGCAAATTTGTTTTTAAAAGGCCGGCATTTTGCAGGGCTTCATAAGCCATACCGCCTGTCATAGAGCCGTCAGCAACAACGGCCACAACTTTGTTTTTTTCTTTCTTTTGGTCGCGCGCGCAAGCCATACCAAGCGCGGCAGAAAGTGCAGTTGAAGCGTGGCCCGCACCAAAAGTGTCATACTCTGATTCATAAATTTTTAAAAATCCGCTTAACCCTTTTTGCTTGCGTATAGTTTTAAAAGCCTCTTTTCTACCTGTCAAAATTTTATGGGCGTAGGCCTGGTGGCCGGTATCAAAAACAAGTTTATCTTCCGGCGTGTTAAAAACATAATGCAAGGCCACAATAAAATCTACCGCGCCAAGACTTGAGGCCAAGTGTCCGCCTGTATGGCTGATAGTTTCAATAATATAATTGCGGATTTCCTGGCAAAGTTCGGGTAATTGTTCCTTTTTTAATTTTCTTAAATCTTTGGGGGAATTAATTTTTTCTAAAAGTTCCATTAATAAGTCCTCTCAATAATAAAGTAAGCCATATCGTATAAGGGTTTAAGTTTATTTGATTTAATTTTATCTAAAGCGGATATTGCCTGTTTTGTTGCTTTTTGGGCGGCAAGTTTGGCTTCTTCAAGGCCGTAAAGTGTAACGAAAGTTAGTTTTTTATTTGTTAAATCGCTATTACTTTTGCCAAGTTGTTTTTGTGTTTTGGTAGCGTCTAAAATATCATCTGCCACTTGAAAGGCAAAGCCAATGGCTTCGGCATAAGTTTGAATATTTTTTAAATCTTTATCTTTGGCGCCGGCAAGTATTGCGCCCATTTCAACGGCGGTTTTAATTAAAGCGCCCGTTTTATTTGTGTGAATATATTTTAAAAGAGCAGAAGCGGAAACTTCTTTTGCGTTTTTAGGTAAAAGATAATAACCCGCCAAATGGCCTTTAAAAAATTTTGTTTTGGCAAGAACGCTTGCTCTTTTGCTTTTACCTTCCAAAATACCTTCGGCAAAAACATCTGCCACTTGCCCGCCAATCATACCGCTAACTCCTCCGTAATGGGAAAGACTGCTGACTGCTTTTAAGGTTCTTTCAAAACCCACTTTTTTAACTTGCGCGTTTCTTGCAAGTGTTTCAAAGGCGTAAGTTAAAAGAGCGTCGCCTGCCAAAAGTGCGGTATCTTCGCCAAAGATTATATGGTTTGTCGGTTTGCCTCTTCTTAAAGAATCATTATCCATAGAAGGTAAATCGTCGTGAATTAAAGAATAGGTGTGCAGCATTTCAACGGCGCAGGCAGCGGCTTCAACATCTTTTGGGGCAAGGCCAAATGCCTCAGCCGTCCAAGTGAGTAAGACGGGGCGCACTCTTTTGCCGCCTGCCATTAAAGAATAACTCATAGCGTCAACGATAATTTGGGGGGTATTTTTAATTAAAGAAATTTGTTTTTTTAAGGCTTTATCAATATTTTTAGCTGTTTTCAAAAGTGTTTTTTCAAAAGTTTTCATAAACACACCTCTCTTTGTATATTATATAATATATATATGAATTTCTACTTGATAAGTTTGGGTTGCCCCAAGAATTTAACCGAT
>JAZKZM010000314.1:0-1877 GCA_045612685.1 Elusimicrobiaceae bacterium | reverse complement strand
CCAATTTACCAAGTTCGCTTAAAGATTCCGGCCCTGCATTAGGCACTTTTCCGCCGCATAAAACATCTTTTCCTTCATGCACGCCAAAAACTTGCACGCCGCATTTTGTCAAAAATTCTCTAAAATAATTATCAGCCGTGCCAAAAAGCGGGTCAATACCCACTTTAAGTTTAGCTTTCTTTATTGCTTTTACATTAATAACTTTGGAAAGATGTTCAAGATACATATCCCTAAAGTTTTCTTCGGTAACGGCGGTGTTTTGATAGCCAAACTCCGGCATTTCCTTGGGAAGACTTGAGGGTGCGGGTATATTTTTTTCAATATCGGCTACAACTTCATTATTTGCCGTTCCTCCGTGATAAGAAATCCATTTTAAACCGTTTTGGCTAAAGTCTGCTTCACTTGCGGTGATAACAACCGCGCCAACAGCGCCAAGTTTTAAAACAGCCCATTCGGCAACAGGTGTCGGCAAAGGATATTTTGCTCTTTTAACGGAAATACCTTGCGTTGCAAAAGTATCGCAAACAATATCGGCAAATTTATCAGATAAAAAGCGGGTATCATTACCGACTATTACAAGCGGCCTTTTAAATTTCAGCCCTTTTTCTTTTAAATGTTTTTGATAGCCTTCGCCTTCAAAACCATAGTATTTATTATTAAAAATATGTGCGCTTATACCTAAAGCGATTCTATAAATATTTTGCGCGGTAACATTTTCTGCTATTAAGCCTCTAAAACCGGCCGCAGCGAACTTAATATCTGTTGCCATATACACCTCATCAAAAAAATAAATTGGTATAAGAAATATACAAAAATTTAACACAATATACAAGCCCCTAGCTAACATTTTATATTTGTTTATAAAGAGATATTAGATAAATATTTGACATATTGTTTTAAAGTTTGTTTTTTATGCTTTATCAATTCGGTATTCTTTTGTTTATAATTGAATATGCTTTTTTCTATTTGTTGTATAGCTGTGGGAATAGACATATTTGTATATAAAAAGTCGGATAAAAAACTCTCACAGGTAGTTGCTCTAAAATCGTGGGCAATGTTGATATTTGGTATACCGAAA
The DNA here is from genome assembly GCA_045612685.1 of Elusimicrobiaceae bacterium. Lineage (GTDB taxonomy): Bacteria > Elusimicrobiota > Elusimicrobia > Elusimicrobiales > Elusimicrobiaceae > Proelusimicrobium. Next base: position 799 of record JAZKZM010000314.1, on the reverse strand, counting down.
CTTGCAGCAAGACCACAACCATGAACTCTTGGTGATATTATAAAATCAAATTGTTTGTAAATATCAAAATATTCTTTAGAATCATAAGAATATAAAATATCTATGTTTTTTTTGTCAAACAGGCATTTGGCAAGGGGTAATTCATCAATATAATGGCATATAAGAGAAAATTTATATTTACCTTCATAAAATTTTGTGATAGTTTTATAAAGTTCCATCATAAAGTTAAAAGTGTTGATATTTATACAATTAGCGTATACTGATTTTGCAAGAGGAGCTCCTAATACAAGGCCTATATGTTTTACTTTAGAAATAGACTTTTCTTCTATGGAACTCAGTAAAGCCGGACAAGGTAAGTATTTAGCATTAATTTGTTGATATAAAGGATGATTTAAAAATTTCTTATCTCTAACACTTACAAATAAAGCTTTTTTTAATATTTTATTTTGAAGTTCATTTTTTTCAGGATAACATCCTACACCTAAATAAATTGTAGGTATATTATTTTTATCTATATGTTTGTAAAAATTAATATTTCTTCTGCCAAAACATTCTGGGGTGCCGGCAAAAACCGCCAAGTCTATAAAAGAGCAATCGGTATAATATTTTACGGAATTATCTCTAAATCCTAGATTAAAAATGGCTTCTAGTTTAGGGTGTTCTTTTCTCGTTTGAATTATTTTTATTCCTTGTCTAGTAGGGCGAATATCTGGGTGGCGGTTATAGATTATGCTATTATAGTTTGTAATTAAATTATTTAAAATATTCTTTACGCCAAATAATATAAATTCATCTCCGC
>JAZKZM010000313.1:0-2774 GCA_045612685.1 Elusimicrobiaceae bacterium | reverse complement strand
AATTAGAATATGAAAAAGAAAAACCTGATCTTTTTAAAGAGTTTATCAATGATTTAGAATCAGTAATAGATTGCTACAAATAGGAGCAACAAAATGATTAAAATTGAAGCAGAATGTATCGAAAAATCTAAGCGCGGTGTGTTTACGTTTGCAGCGGTGAATAACCCGGCTATGACTTTTAAAAGCGCCGGCAATGGATTTTTAGTGGGCCAAAAATATATTTTAAACATTTTACCCGGTGGAAACATAGAAATTGTGTTAAAAGGTGAATAAAATGAATTTCACTCCGCGGGTATATCAGGCCGATATTGCTAAGTATATATTAATGCACAAAAGAGCGATGATTATGGCCGCTTGCGGTATGGGAAAGACAAGTGCCACTCTTAGCGCGCTAAATGTATTATTAAAGGCCGGGAAGGCCAAAAAAATACTGATTGTAGCGCCGCTAAGAGTAGCGCTAAATGTATGGGCGCAAGAGGCCGCAAAATGGGACAATTTTAAACACTTACGAATAAAAACATTATGTGGATTATCAGCAAAAAAGCGGGCGAAAAGTGTAAATGATGATTGTGATATTTTAACGATAAATTATGAATTATTACCGTGGTTTATAGACAACAGTAAAATTGACTATGATTGCATTGTGTGTGATGAAAGTACAAAATTAAAAAGTTACCGGCGACAATCGGGAAGCAAACGCGCCCATGTGTTTTTTGAATTAGCAAAAGTAACTGAAAGAATCATTCTTTTAACCGGCACACCGGCCCCAAACGGGCTTTTGGATTTGTGGGGTCAAATGTATTTTGTTGACTTTGGAAAGGCCTTAGAATCCAGTTTTACGCGCTTTTGTAAAGAATATTTCCGGCCGGTGCAAGTGGCGCAAAATGCTTTTGCAGTAAAGTGGGTGGCGCTTCCTGATAGCCAAAAACGCATTGAAGAAAAATTAAAAGATTGCACTATTAGCATTTTGCCGGAAAAGTATTTTGATTTAGAAAAACCGATAGTTAGTAATATTTCAGTGGCTTTACCGGAATCATTAAAACTTATGTATAAACGCATGAAGAAAGAAGGAATTGTGGCTTTTGATAATCATAGCGGAATTGTCGCCCCGAATGCAGCGGTTAAACTTCAAAAATTGTTACAAATTGCAGGCGGCTTTATATATGATATTGTTGGTAATTATAACATTTTAACTAATCACAAATTAGCAGCCATTGAAAGCATTATAAATGAATCAGGCGGTGAAAATGTTATTATATGTTACAACTGGCAAGCGGAATTAGCGCAACTTACTGAATATTTCCCGGCGGCTGTAAAAATGGATAAGAACCCGGAAACGCTTCAAAAGTGGAATGATGGACAAATTCCCATTTTGTTATTAAATCCGGCTAGCGCCGGCCATGGATTAAATTTGCAGCACGGCGGGCGGATTTTGATTTTTATTTCACCTACTTATAATTTGGAACATTATTTACAGGTAATAGAAAGAATCGGGCCCATGAGACAAAAACAGATCGGCTATAACCGGAGCGTTTATATTTACCATGTATTTACGGAAAACACAATAGAATCGGAGGTTTACGAATGTTTAAATAAAAAAGAAAATATTCAAAAAAAATTGTTAAAAAATCTTGAAAAAGGCGGTGAAGTGTGATTTATATAATGGACAGAGGGAAGGTAATTGAATCCATTCCCTTCATTTTGAAGGGTACTAATTTCCCTTTATTATTAACAATTTTAAAAGAGAGGTATCAAAATGACAGTAGCAAGAAAGCCGGAAGTAATCAGAAAAGCAATAGTGGAATCTTTAAAAGATGGTGGCGTGCTATCTTTAACCGAAAAAACGAGAAAAGAATTGTGTGACACTTATCAGGAAAGCTGGAAATATATTTATAGTCAAATCCAATGGTTAGCGCGAAATAAATATATTTTACGCATAAAAGGCATTGCCGGCCCGGCTTTTGTCCAGGCCAATCTATCAGATATTCAGGAAAAGCTATTGGCGAGTGTATGAATGAATATCAAAATATTATTATTATATGTGCGTTTAGGTTGCGGAATTTTGGCCATTATCGGTTTTTGCATTATGTGTATTGTGTTTAGAGTGCAAAAATCGGTAATTGCCGAATTGCGCACCGAAAAAGCCGCGCTTATTCAGGAAAACAGTAATTTATATAACAGTTATGAATTGTTATTAAACATTGATCGGCAATATCAAAATAGTATTGAAGTTGCTGAAAAACAAAAGGAATTTTTACAAAATGAATCCCAAAAAATTATTGACGCTAATACCGATTGGAGCCGGTGTCTTTTGCCTATCGAGTTGCAAAACCTATTGTCCAGTTGCGCCCCTCGTGGCTCCGGTGAAAGTAAGTAAAGTCATGAAAGAACCTTGTCCTCAAGTGACTTTTGCCGCGGTCAAAACAAATGAAGATTTATTGAATTATTTATTATACACACTTGATTTATATAATAAATGCAGCGCAAAAACTGAAGCATTACAAGAGCTTATAAATGCTTATAACAATTCTTTAGAGGTGGTAAAATGATTTATTACATTGAAGGTTGCACTTGCAGTGGAAAAAGCACGTTGGCAAAAGAATTAGTGAATTATTATGAAGGTTTTGAGTTAGCGCCGGAACACACACCGGATCATGAAAAAATGCAAAATTTAAGCCTTCCCGAAAAGCAGAAAATCATATTTTTTGATTTTTTGAATCACTTTGAAACTTTGCGGCAAACCGGCAAAAACTATATTTGTGATTTTAGCCCGT
>JAZKZM010000312.1:0-14790 GCA_045612685.1 Elusimicrobiaceae bacterium | reverse complement strand
AACTGCCGCTTAAAGTAAAGCGAATATTTTTAGATAATTCATAATCAAAACTTGTATTAACATTAAATAAATTTCTGTTTTCCGCCACCGTGTAAGAACGCCTGCGGGAATAACTTATATTTGTATTCCAAATAACACGGTTTGTTGCAAGATAATCTTTTGAAGCAAAAGGTAATCTTAAGGCTTTTGGCATATTGAAATCTGCTTTGATATTTAAACTTGGCACAACTTCTTTTACATTATCTACCAAAACATTATTCACTTGGGTTCTTCTGTCGTAAATATAAGTTATTTTCGGCGTAAAACGGAAGTTTTTATAGTTAAAAGAGGACTGAAATGAAAAGTCATCTCTAACATAATCTTCCGTGCGTTTGCTTACAAGGGCATCATCTTTTTGCAAGGTTTGGTGTGTGTAGTTAACATTTGTATCAAACAAATTAAACAAAATAAAGCGTAAATCAGAGCCGTAGGATGATTCTTTTTTATCTTCGCTTAATTCAATATTATTTGTTGCAAGATTATATTTAAGTTTAAGGTTTATACCGCTTAAGAAAGTTGCATTTTGAGTCCAAAAATTTTCTATTTGGTCTAAGTAAACAATTAAGTCCGGCAAAGTTGTTGTTTTTGTTTCAAAAGAAGAACCAAGATTTTCCGTCGTCTGATAAGAAAGCGAAGCATTACTTATCAAAGATAAACTTTGTAAAGGTTTTAAAGAAGATTTTTCAAAATTTTTATATACTTTAAAAGGCATCCAGCGAGTTGTTAGCGAGTAAGTATCTCTAAGCGTCATATTATTTCTGTAAGAGTAGGGGGAATTTAACCCAAGCGAACTTCTAAGCCAAAGTTTATCTAGCGTATTAAAATCATTATCCACATAATACCAAGAATCGCCGTCTTGCATGCGGTAATTGGCAGATAAACTTAAATTAGCAAGCAGTTTATTTTGCGGGAAGATATCGCGCCCGCTAAGACCCAAAGTTATAGCTCCGCTGGAACTTCTGTTTATTGTTTTTACTTCGCCTATATCAAAATTATAAGTAGTGTTTCTAACGGAATAAGAGGTCGGCGAAAGATTATTATTTTCCTTAGTGCTTATACTATAACTTGCACTGGGCGCAAGCCAGCGGTTTAAGCGCAAAGTTGTGCTTACACCTACATTTTGCGTAGCAAATTTATCATATTTCTTTTCTTTAAAAGTTGTGGCACCAAAATAGCGGCGTTTTTCGTCTGCGGTAGTTAAACTATAAGAAGGCACAATAGAACTGCCTTTAAACGGCTCAAAAGAAATTTTTGCACTGTAATTTTGTTGTGTTTCTTTTGTATTGTAATAAGTTGAAGGTGCTTCCAAAATTCTTTCATTACTATAATCAATACCGAGTTTATTTAAAGAAGCGCTTACCGTAATATTTTTGATTTTATTTTTCTTATCAGGTGTCCAATTTAAATTTATGCCGTAAGTTTTTGTATCGTCGCTTCTTTGCATTTTTTTATAATCGGTATTTGCAAAAGTATATTCCACGCCGATTCTCGGCATTTTGGGGTTAATATATTCCGCGCTGATAGTGCCTTTATCCCTTTTTACTTTTCCTTGGTCAAGCAAACTTACATTATTGCTTGAAGTGTAATCAAGCACATTTGGCGTGTCTATATCCGAGCGGTAGTAAGTGGCGCTTATCGGCACTTGTTTAAAGCGTTTAAATTTAAAATAATAATCTTGAGTAGTATTTTCTTGATCTTGCGGCACACTCACAGGTGTTTGGAAGTTTTCGTCCATATATCTTACTTTTGCGCCGGTTTCAAACCAATTATCAAGATTAACTTTTGCGTGCGCGCTATAGGCTTCGCCTTTTCTGACAACGGCGTCCCCAAGGAAAATATCATCAAGCCAAACAGTTCCTTGTGCCGTTGCGTCATCTGAAATAAAACCTGTTTTTATTATACCTATTCTTCTATAATTTAAAATACCTTCATTACTCACATTTTCCGGTGTTAAATAAGGACAGTCTGCTTCAAGGCGGTCTGGCACTCCGTCGCCGTTAGTGTCAATCATTTTTAAAGCATATAAACGCCACTCGTTTGTCCAATCAAGAGGTATTTTGACCTGGCTGTAATTGCTGCTATCGGAAGCAATTTGTAAATAAAAATAAGCATTTGGATTAGCAGGGCCTTCATTATAAAGCAAAAAGTTAAATTGCTTATGCTGCGAAAAATCCATCGTCGAAAAATTCCTTTGCACATAAATATTGTTTGCGCCTGCACTTGCAAAATTATATTGCAAAGCCAAAGATTGTTCCTTTACATTGTTTGCATTTGAGCCGCGGATATTATTAATAGAGCCGTATAATTCCCTAAACACTTTTCCGCCGTCGCCGGGGTCATTAAAAATAGGTTTATAATTTGGGTTATCAATATTGTTTATGCCATAGGGTAAAATTGCTTCTGTGGGGTTAATTTCCTGCCAGGTATTACCAGCGACGGAAAGTTTTGCAATTTTTATTGTTCCTTTGTCTGGTCCGGCCGGATTCCTTTTTAAAGTTATGCGCATTTGCTTAATATTGCCCCAGCGCAGTTGGTCGGTTAAAGAAATTTCCCTTTGAAATTGTTTCCATCCGCTAAAGTTAATAATATTTCCTTCAAGGCCTGTTTGGCTTGGGTCTAAAATTAAATCAGCCCCGTTATAGCCAAAATCTCCGCCTGAACTTGCATCATAACTATCCAAAATACCGTTGCCGTTTAAATCTTGGGTATCAATCACGCCGTTTGGTTGGGGATAGGGATTATATTTATTATTTTTAAACGGGTCATATCTTTGCCAAGAGCCGTCAGGGTTAACATAAACCCAACCCACATCTTCGCTAGGCGTAAGTTCGCCCGTGCAGCGTAAATCTTCGGTCTTTGGCACGGAAGACATCCCTGCCACATAATATTTACTGCAAGTCGGGAAGATTTGCCCCACATTTAAATCAGCAGGTATAACATCATAATTATCTGATTTTTCGCTCATCGTCCCAAAAGAAATATTTATATAGGGTCCGTTTTCTACGCCCAGCATAGAAAGTTCAAGCAAAGTCTTATTTGTAAAATCAGCGCCGTAATCACTTATCGGGAATACTAGGGAAAGTTCATTTTCCGCGTCGCTGATTCCATAATCTTTTGCTAAGGAAAAATCATAATCAATCACTAAAACATTTTGGGTATCTTTTGCGCTGGCCGTAGATTTTGGGTTAATTTCCAAGGATTTTATTTCTTGAGAATCCCAGTGTATTGCATTAAGAAAGTTTTGCTTTGCACTTGGGTTAGAAGCAATTTTCCAATCGCTAAAAATGATAGAAGCATCAACACTTTCTTTGCTTTGGTCCATATTGTCAACCATTGCATAGCCAAACAAGTTTTCTTCTTTTTGGCTTTGTGCGGCTTCAACACCAAAAGAAACATCTAAATCATCTGTAATTTGCAAATCTTTTACTTTAAAATCAGCTTCGGTTGTTGTTAAACTTGTGGCAAGATCTCCTACATTTGGCACTTTTGAGGGTTTGTTACCGCTATCATTTAAAATGCTTGCTCCTATAGAAATATTATCCGTAAAATTATAATTAAAACGCCCTCCAAGTAAAGTTGTATCTTGGGCTGAAGTATCGTTAGCAAGCGCATAAGTGGCGTCAATCACACTTGAAGAGCCAATTAAATTTTCATTATAAAAAGTTAAATAACCGGAAGCATAATCAACATAGTAATCTTTATTTCTTGCCATAGTTGCGCCGTTAACTTTAATTGTTTCTGATTGAACTACAATATTGCTATCTAAGAAAAAAGTTTTTGTAGTTGAGTTATATTGCACAAAAAAGTATCTGTGTGCAGAGGAAACAGGCGTAGGGGTATAGGCAGAAGCCTCATTAAAACGCCCTAGAATTTCAAAAATACCCTTATCATAATCTACTGAATATTTGCAGAAATTACGCGTATCATCAGGGGTGCAAGTTTCTTTCCCGTCAGATTCAAGCAATTTTAAAATAAAATTACCTTGTCCGTTATCTTGTGCGATTTGCTTTGCGCCGATATTATAGTAGCGTTTAATTTCAAGTTGCCAGCCGGCTTCGGCAGGGTCAACCAAATATCTATCACTTGGGGTTTTAACAATTATTGGGTCTGCCGTTGCAGAGCCGGCAAGCCAAACGCCGTCAATATTTTGATAATTCATAGCAATAACATCGGTATCTTTTAACGGATAAGAGAAAATAAGAATATTTCTGTTGTAGTCTATGGTATAGTCAACCCCTCTTGTTAAAAGTTTAAAACCGGCAGTTCCGCCGTCTATAGGATATGTTGTTGTGGAAATATTCAAATCATGTGCACTTAAGGCCTCAAGATAGCCATTATTTGTGTGATTATCCAAATAAACTTTTTCCGAGTTTGGAACAATGGCACTTTTCCAAGTAGTATCGCAAAAAGTTGAACTGCTGTTGCAGCCAAAAGTTAAGTCATAATAAATTCTTCTGATATAACTGATATCTTGAATTTTTGTTGTTTCAAAAATGCTATTGCCTTTAAATTGTTTACTCTTTTTTTCACCTTTGTTTTGACTGCCGACTAAATATAAATTTGCTCCGCCGTGCTGCAAGTGCATTTTGGCACCAAAAACTCTTTGATTATAAGATAGAAATTCCGTTCCCGGCAGGCTTGCCTGAATATCACCGAAATCTACACTTTGCACAAGTTCTTTGCCTTTTCCGCGATAACTTAAAGAAATATTTTGCTCATCTTCTCTTTGGTCATCATAGTCAACATCAACAAATATTCTATCGTTAACTTTACCCTGAACTTTAAGTTGCATTTCCTGAACAAAGCTAAGCCCGCTTTGGTTTATATCGGAAATCGTGCCTTTTGTTTTATATTTTTTTGCAGAATAATTAAGGCCAAAAGTTTTGCGCCCTGTCATAGAAATTGTAGTTCCGTAAATTGGCAAAAGCAAAGAGGGGTTTAAAATTTCCATATATTCAAGGCCCTGTTTTTGAATTTCAAGCCCACCTTTTAAATCTTTAATAGCTTTTTCAAGATAGGTTCTTGAATATTGATAATAATTATCTTCGGGGGAAGTTGCATTGTTTTCTCTTTTATCTTCAGGTAAAAAAATTGGCTTTTCCGGTTCTAAAAAATCATAATTTGAAGCGTCAAAAAGTTTAAATTCATCTTGTTTTGTTTGGTTTGATAGGGCGGAATCTTCAAAAGAGTGCAAATTTTCTACCTTGTTTTCTTCTGCAAAAACAGGCAAATATAAATAATTTAAAAGCACACAACAAGCGGTAAGTAGCCGCAGTAATTTATTAAACACTAAAAAACCCCTATGATAATATTATAATATTAAATGGACCATTTAACAATGAGGGGTTAATTTTTGAATTTTATTTGGCAAGAGTATAAGCTGTTTTTATTGCTTCAAGCATACTTTTGTAATTTGCTTTATTTTGCCCGGCAATATCAAAGGCCGTGCCGTGAGTAGGACTTGTGCGGATAAATTTTAAACCGGCGGTTATGTGGACAATAGGTTCATTTGCGGCAAGTTTCATACCGACAAGGGCAATATCATGTTGTAAACATAAAATTGCTTTAAAAATACCTTCTTTATGTTTTTGCCACAAACTATCGGCAGGCAAAGGGCCTGTTAAATTATAACCTTTCTTTTTAAAATCTTTAACTAAAGGTGTAAGTATTTTTTCTTCTTCCGTGCCAAACTTTCCGCCGTCGGAAGCGTGCGGGTTTAAAGCCGATAAACCAACACTTGCTTTTTTGCCTGTAATTTTAAATAAAAGTTCAAGCGAATTTTTTATTCTTTCTTTTGTTAAAACGTGCGGTAAATCTTTTATTGCAAAATGTTCGCTTGCTAAGGCGCACATTAATTTTGAAGTTTTAAACATCATAAGTGCGCCGTCTTTTTTTGCATAATATTTTAATAATTCGGTGTGTCCGGTCCATTGAACGCCTATTTTAGCCCAAGCCTCTTTTGAAATCGGTGCGGTTATTAAACCTTGGGCTTTTTTACTTTTTAATAATTCAAGTGCCTTTAAAACAGATTTAAAAGAAATATCTGCGCCCCATTTTGTCGGTTCGTGTTTATTTATTTTTTTGTAATTAGATTTTACCGCACAAGTTTTTATATTGGGTAAATTGCTAAAATTTTCTAAAGTTTTTTCATCTGAAATAATAATAAAATCCGCTTTGTTTTTGGGGAAATGTTTTAAAGCTTTTAAAGCAACTTCCGGCCCGATACCAAGCGGGTCACCAAGAGTTATTATTAAAGTTTTTCTTTGTTTTTTCATTATTATTTAGGCAATAAAAAAGGCGGCATTTTATAGCCGCCTTTTTTAAAATAAATTATTTTTTTACTTCTGTTTTAGTTTCTTTAGCAGATTCTTTATAGTCAAATTTTACCATAACTTTAACATCTGCTTTATCTTTTAGGGAAACTAAGTAATTTTCCATAGCTTTTTGCATATTTGCGGCATAAATATATTGGCCAAGTTCGTTTTGAATTTTATCTAAACTAACATCTTGTTTGGCCTTTTTCTCATTTACTCTAATGATATAAAAACCGCCTTCGGTTTGCAAAGGCTCACTAATATCGCCGACTGCAACATTAAATATTTTATCATCAAAATCTTTTGGCATAACACCTTTGATTAAAATAACTTCACCACCTGTTGCAAGGGGGGATTTATCGTCGGAATAAAGTTTAATAGCATCAAGCATAGTAATTTTGCCGTTTTTAATATCTTTACGTATTCTTTTTGCTTCATTTTCTTTATCTTTTAAAGCGGTTTTTGATAAAGTTTTATCAGCTTTAATAAATACGGGGGATATTTTGATTTGTTCTGCTGTTAACTGGTTTAATTTCGCGGCCAAAGGCAAAGCTAAAGCGATTCTTTCTTTCTGGAGTTTTTCAACTTTTTGTTTATCGCCTTTCATAATAAGTTGAACATCGTTAAAAAGTTGTTTTACATCTTCTTCTGTAGGTTTTTTTGCATTTGCCTGAGCAATGCTATCAACCATTTTTCTAACGGCAAGTTGCTCTCTTGTTTTATTTTCAAATTGCTTATAGCTCATACCTTCTTCTTTAAGGGCGGCATTAAAAGCGGCATCAGCTTCTTTTTTGCTTCTTTCTTTGCCGTTAGGGTCAAGCATAAAGCGTTGTTTAATAGCATTAATAGCTTGGGCAAGTTCGCTATCTTTCACTTTGATGCCTTCTTTTTGGGCAGCTTGGAGCATAAGTTCTTCTGAAATCATTTCGTTTAAAACTTGCTCTTTAATAGCGTTTACGGCATTTTGATCCTGTAAAACTTGCGGGGATCTTTGCTCATATTGGGCAAGAACGGCTTTTGTCATTTTATCATATTGAGAACTTAAGATTGGCTTGCTGTTAACGGTTGCTACGCTTGAATCAACAACTTTAGCATTTACTCCTAAAGTAAGCAATGTTAAAGCTCCGAGTAATATAATTTTATTTGTCTTCATTTTTTACCTCCACACCATACTTCTCTTTAAGAGAATTTAGATAATCATCTAATTTTTGCTTTTCCAGAATTGTTTGGATTCTTTCTTTAGCTTTGTCATAGGTTAATCTATTTTCTCCTACTTTCATTATTATATGAAATCCTAAAGGGGTTTGTATAAACCCTTGCACTTGTCCCGTTGAAGAATTTGCGGCCGGCACTTCGATTTCTGCTAGATATTCACCCGGTATAAAGGGCGGCAGCGCGCCTTTATTTTGTTTTGCAAGCGGGTCTTTTGAATAACGCGCAACTGCTTCTTTAAAACTATTTTGGGTTTTTGTGCCTTTTACATAATTCATAATTTGGGCTGCTTCTTGCGGGTCGTTTACTATAATCTGTAAAATTTGTATTTCGTAAGGGTATTTTTTATAATAATCTTTAATTTCTTCTTCACTTACATAGAGAATACCCTGACTGTAAAGTTCATCTAAAAGGGTTTTTCTAAGTAAAAACTCTTTAGACCTTTTTAAATGTTCTTCTTGTTGTTTAACAATAGCATCAATTTCTTTTTGATATTCAGGGGCATTTTGTAAATTTTTAAAAGTGGCTTCCTGCTGTAAAAGTCTTTCGCTTATCAAATAATTAAGAAAGTTCTGTTTGCCTTGTGGGGTTGAAATATATTGCTTAAAGGCAGGGTCAAGCAGTTCTGCCTTTTCGTCAAATTCTTCTTGAGTAATAGCATAGCCGGCAACTTTAGCTAAAGTATCTTGCGGCACAGCATTATTTTGTTCTTGCGGTATTTCCGGTTGCAAACACGCACAAAGGCAGACAAGCAAGATATAAAGAGATATTATTTTCCTCATACTTAAAGTTTATCAGTTTAGATACCTAATAATCAAGTCTAAATTGCGTTTTGTCGCTTTTAAGATATCGTTGTTTTCCTCGTAAATTCTTATTCCGTCGCCGGCAGGTGAGGGCAAAAATTTTATTTTACCTTTAAATAATTCCAGCAGTTTTGTTATAGTATCAGGCGGCATTTTAAAGTTTCTCATAAAGAAAAATTCAATATAGTCTGAAGTTGCTTCAATATGGCGGATATTGTTTTTGCCGGCAACTGCGCTTAATTGCATAACTTCAAGCAGATTTTTAAGTTCTTTTGGAGCCGGCCCGCAGATATCTTCAAGTTTTTTCAGAAGATTTTGTTTTTCTTCGTAAGATGCTTCAAGAAATTCTTTATAATATCTTAATCTTTCATCATCATTTGGCAAATAATCGGGCGGAATATAAGCCGGTATATGTAAATTGGTTGTTGCGTAAAACTTACGTTCAATGACTTCACCTTTTAATCTTTTAACTTCGCTGGCCACTAAATCACAATACATACTAAGGCCTACTTCTCCTGCTTGCCCGCTTTGTTTTACGCCAAGCAGTTCACCTGCACCTCTAATTTCCAAATCTCTTAAAGCAAGTTTAAAACCGCTACCAAGTTGCGTAAACTCCATAATTGCTTCAAGGCGTTTTTTTGCTTCGCTGTTTGGGTCTTTTTGTTTTTTTGTTATTTTGCCAAAGAAACTATCAAGGGCATAGTCTTGGTCTTCTCTTTTTGCAAGTAAATTTTTAGGATGCAGTAAATAACAATAGGCCTTATTATTATTTCTGCCGATTCTCCCTCTTAATTGATAAAGTTGTGCAAGTCCGAAATCTTGCGCGTTTTCAATAATTAAAGTATTAGCGTTTGTTATATCAAGGCCTGATTCTATTATGGTAGAGGCGAGCAAAACATCATATTTTTTATTATAAAAATCCCAAAGGGTTTCTTCAAGTTCTTTTTCGGGCATTTGGCCGTGGGCATAAGCAATTTTTACAAGCGGTAAAAGTTGTTTTAAATGTTCTAATTTTGCAGGCATACTTTCCACACGGTTATAAACATAAAAAACCTGTCCGCCTCTATCTATTTCGGCATTAATTGCTTGGGCGATAAGTTCATCATCTTGCGGGCTTAAAATTGTTTGCACTGCCATACGCCCTTGCGGCGGGGTTTCTATTAAAGACATTTGCCTTAAACTTGAAAGAGATTGGTTTAAAGTCCTTGGTATCGGGGTCGCTGAAAGCATTAAAGTATGCACGCCAAGCGCTTTTGTTTTTATTTTTTCTTTTTGTCGGACGCCAAAGCGGTGTTCCTCATCAATAATACAAAGGCCTAGTTTTTTAAAAACAATATCTTTTGATAAAAGGCGGTGTGTGCCTATAACAATATCAATAAGTCCTTTTTTTAAATCTTGTGCAATTTTGGTTTGTTCTTTTTTTGTTTGAAAGCGGCTCATCATTGCTATATTTATAGGAAACCCGGCCAAGCGCGAAGCAAAAGTTTGATAATGTTGCGCGGCAAGCACCGTTGTCGGCACTAAAACTAAAACTTGCGTTTGGCTTAAAACCGCTTTTAAAGCAGCACGCATAGCAACTTCCGTTTTACCAAAGCCGACATCTCCTATTAAAACTCTATCCATAGGAATTGGGGAAGTTAAATCAGAGCAAATTTCGGCAATGGCTTTTGTTTGGTCCGGTGTTTGTTCGTAGGGGAAGGAATCTGCAAATTCTCTTTCAAGTCGTTCATCTCCGTTTAAGATAGTGGCCTCGTTTGCGCGCCTTAAGGCCTCTAAAGTTAAAATTTCTTTAGCGATTTTTTGGGCGCTTTCTCTTACGCGTTTTTTTACTTCGCGCCAAGTATTAGAGCTTAAAGAAGATATTTTTGGTGCTTTGCCTTTTACGCCGATATATTTTTGTATTTTTCTAAAATCACTTATCGGAACATAAAGTTTTTCGCCGTGTTTATATTCTATAAGTAAACAATCAAGGGGGATATTATCATTTGTTAAAGTTTTTATTCCGCCATATCTGCCGATTCCGTGTTCCTGATGAACGATATAATCGCCCGTTTGTAAATCTTTAAATTTTATGCGAGTTTTGTTTATATCAAAATTTTTCGCTAAAGAATTTCTTCTGTAAATTCTGTTAAAAACTTCACTTGAAGTTATAAAGGCCTTTTTTTCTTGCGTTTGAACAAAACCTTTTGTTAAAGGCGCAATAATAAGGGGCAGTTTTGATAGGGTATTATATTGGATAAAAACTTCTTCAAGGCGGTTTCTTTCGCCTGAGTTTAAGGTATAAAAAATAACTTTAAAATTTTGTTTTATTAAATCTTGGGTATATTTTTCAAGCAAATTTAAATTGCCGTTAAAACTTTCATTAAGTCTAAAAAAGGTATCTGTTTTGCCTAAAGGGGAAAGTTCTTCCGCAGGTTTAAAATCTTCTTTAAAATCTTCGCTTGGATTCCAAAAGTAATAAGGAAAATCTTTTGTCCAATTTGCTAAAGTGGAAAAATTTTCTTTTTGTAAAGCAGGCAAAATAGTAATTTCATCAAGGGTAGTTTTTGTATTTTGCGTGTCAATATCAAACAAAGCAATACTTGAAATTTGATTTGCGCTAAAATATAAACGGACAGGCAATTCGCTGTTTATGGGGAAAATATCCACCACGCTTCCGCGCAAAGCATACTGACCTGATTTTTCGGTAAAATCTGCCCTATCATAGCCGTTTTCATTTAAAAAATTTACCACGATACTTCTGTTTATAATTTGGGCATTTTTTAAGGTTAAAAGCGAATTTTTAAAATCTCTTTTGCCCGGTATTTCTATCAGGAGATTTTTATAAAGGGTGCAAATTATATTTTTGTCATTTAGTAATAGTTCATTTAAGGCACTATAAAGGGAATTTTTATCTTCATTTATTATAATTACTTTTTTAGCACAAAAAGTTTCAAAAGCGCAGGCAAATTCTTCAAGTTCTTTTTCATCATTTACTGCAAACAAAAGACTATCTTTATTTAAGTTAGCCAAATAATAAGCTGCTGCTTGGCAGGATGGTATTTTTAAAGAATTTTCTTGCATAAAAGATAATTTTACTAGAAGGAACTGGGTTCTGTTCCTTTTTTAAAGGCTTCAAGTATTTTATTTCTATCCGTAGCGGTGGCAAGTTTGCCTGTTTCGGGGTTGACATAACTAAAGGAAATATCTTCCGGAACGGCAAAATCTGTTACGGGTTCATCTTTTAAGATTTCCGCAAGTATTGCACTAGCCCACGGCGCAACGGCGCCGCCGCCGGTCCATTTGCCTGTTTCCTGTGCGGTATCATCATCATAACCCATCCAAGCCCCACTTGCAAGTTGCGGAGTCATAGCGATAAACCAAGTATCTCTGTGGCTTTGGGAAGTGCCTGTTTTTGCGGCAACCGGCCTATTTAAAATACGCGCAGCACCGCCGGTTCCTCTTTGGACAACGCCTTTCATCATATTTATAAGTAAGAATGCATTTTGGGGAGAAAAGGCCTCTTTTTCATAAGGGATATGTTGTTCAAGCACTCTTCCATATTGGTTTTCCACTCTGTCTATAGCATAAGAGGGTGTTTGTATACCGCCGTTTGCAAAAGTGCTCATAGCATTTGTAAGTTCTTCCAAGGTTACAACTGCAACACCTAAAGCTAGAGCCGGTGCTTTGGGTAAAGCGGAAACTATACCTGCTCTTCTTGCGACATCTCTTGTCTTATCAATACCTACGGCGTCAATAAGGTTAATTGCCGCTAAGTTTTTGGAAAGCTCAAGTGCCCTTCTCATAGTAACCCAGCCGGAAGATTTACCGCCGAAGTTTTTTGGCGCCCAGACATCAAAATCTTTGCTTAGCATAAAAGGTTGTGCGGCAAGTTGCAAAGAGTATTGGTCTTTTGCTTCATCAAAAACGCGCCAATTTCTGCCGTCATAGTAAAATACCATTTCCAAATCTTTTATCAAGGAAGAAGGCGTATAACCTTTTTCAAGAGCGGCCATCCAAACAAAAGGTTTAAAGGAAGAACCTGGTTGGCGTTTTGCCTGTGTTGCGCGGTTAAAGCGTGATTCTTCGTAATTTCTGCCGCCTACCATAACTCTTATAGCACCGGTTTTAACATCTCTTGCATAGAACGCACCTTGCAATTGCGGATATTCCTTTTGTTCTTTTTGTTCCTGTGCGGAGTCTTCTTCTTCCAAACTTTCTTCGGTTGGGGTATCATCTTCTATCACTTCAATACCTAAATTTTGGGCTATTTTTAAATCATATTCATGCAATTTAGCGTTCATAATTTCTTCTGCTTTGGCTTGTTTGTCTATATCAATAGTAGAATAGATATTTAAACCGCCTTTCCAGAAAGTTTCAACGCCGTATTTCGGCTCTAAAATTCTGCGGACATATTCAATAAAATAAAGGCCCGGTTTATCTGACGTTGCGGAAGAGCGTGTCGGTAAAGGTTCCTGTTTTGCTTTATCGGCTTCTTCTTTTGTAATAAAGCCGGTTTCCACCATAGAATTTAAAACAAGCGCGCGCCTTGTTTTTGCCATTTCGGGACTTGCAAAAGGATTATAACGGCTTGGCAAGGGAATAATACCCACAAGCATAGCACTTTCGCCAAGGGTTAACTCGCTTAAATCTTTGTCAAAATATTTTTTTGCGGCTGCTTTTACGCCGTAAGTTCCTTCCCCTAAGTAAATTTCGTTTAAGTAAAGTTTTAAAATTTCCTGTTTACTAAAAAGTGTTTCAATTTGGACAGAAAGGAAAATCTCTCTTATTTTACGGATAATCTTTTTTTCTTTAGTTAAGAAGATTCCTCTTGATAATTGCTGGGTTAAAGTTGAACCGCCTTGCGCTGCTTTACCTAGCACAACATCGTTAATTAAGGCACGTAAAATTGCTTTTATTGAAAAACCGGAATGGTTAAAGAAATTTCTGTCTTCCATAGAAATTACGGCATTTTGTATATCAACCGGTATTTCATCAAGAGGGACCATCTGCCTTTTTTCTACGGAAAATTCATAAATTAATTTGCCGTTCTTATCAAATAATTTACTTGTCAGTGATGGGGTATATTCTTCCAGTTCATAAACAGGAGGCATACCCGATAAAATAAAGTATAAGGAGCATGCACTTAACAAAATCAATAATAATGCACATCCTATAAAAGAAAAAATAAATATTTTTGATTTTAAAATCTTCATCTATTTTATTATAGCAATTATGAAAGATAAAATAAAAATATCAAAATAATATAAAAATAATATATAATAAGTAGAGAGACTTAATTTATGTTAAATATAACACACGATACACACACAGATCTTTTTACGGAAATTGATACCCAAGCTCAATATGTTTATATTTACCGCTTATATAAAGGTGGCAAAATAGAAGTTTTATATGATAATTCTTCAAATAGAATAAATAAAAAGATTTTTTTATCAAAAAAAGATATTCACGGTCTTTCCCATAAAAAAGCCTTTGAAAATAATAGAGTTGTTTATGAATGGTTTTTAGCGGAAGATAAAACTTCTTTTTATGAGTCAACTTTAATCCCCCTGGAAAAGAGTTTTGAAAAAGTTGAAAGTCTTTTCTGTATAGTTAAGCGTCTTGAGGGGTTTTATATGGGGGGACAAAAAGAATTTTTTATTGCCGATAAGGCTGGGGATAGTTTTACCAGGCTTTTGATTAAAGTTAGAGAAGAGGAAAAACGCCAGATAGCTTCCGCTTTTCATGACGAAGTCGGCTCAAGTGCGGTTTTGTTAAATTCCGTTATCAGTGTTTTAAAGGCTGATATAATGGAAAAGAAGACAGATTCCGCTTTGAAAAAAGTTCAGGAATTAGAAGATGCGGTTAAAGATATAATGCAGAGAATGCGCAAGATAATAATTTCTGTCCGTCCGCCGCAATTAAGGGAAATCGGCCTTGTTTGTGCGATAAAAGATTTAATAGATAGTTTACAGTCTTCTTCAAATATTAAATTTCATTTTGATTGTCAATTAGCAGAAGATGTAAAAATATCTGAAGAAGTAAAAATCGTTTTATATCGTAGTGCGCAAGAATCCATCAATAATGTTTTTAAGCATGCGCAGGCAAAGAATATATGGATAACTTTGAAAGAGGAATCTAGTTTTATTCTGTTTACGATAAAAGATGACGGAATTGGTTATAAAGAAGCAAAATCTAATTCTGTTAAGAAAATGGGATTGATTGGTATGAAAGAAAGTGTTTCCTGTATAGGCGGAACCTTTGATATAAAAGGGAAAAGCGGTAAAGGAACACTTGTAAGTGTGCGTTGTCCCAAAATATCTTATGTGAGGAAGGTTGTATGGTAAATATTGTTTTAGCAGATGACCATGTTATGGTTCGCAGTGGCATAAAGGCCGCTTTGGAAAGGAAAAGACAAGATATAAAAATCGTTGCGGAAG
>JAZKZM010000311.1:0-4145 GCA_045612685.1 Elusimicrobiaceae bacterium | reverse complement strand
TAAAATCTGATAATTCACTTTCAATAATACTTTCCCTAACCATTTCAAAAATATCCTGCATACGCGGCTGAATAACGTCCAAAAGGATACTCTTTTTGAAAGAATTTGTTGTTCTGCCGTCTAAAGAAGGAACTTTTATTTCTTCGTCGTTTTCTTCATCATTATATTTAGGGAAGCAAAGGCCCGCTTCTTTTTTGATTCTTGCGGCATCTTTTTTTGAAGTATGCAAAGCACTTGCAATATCACCGGTAATTAAATCACAACCAAAATCAAATTCTTTAGAATATTGCAAAACGCCGTCAACACAAATACCGATAGAAGTTGTTTCCCCGCCTAAATCTATTAACACGGCACCAAGTTCTTTTTCTTCTTTAAGCAAAACATTTTCGCAAAGACACATAAGGCCGTAAAAAGAGCCGTCAATTCTATATCCCATTTTGTTTATAGATTTGCGCAAATTGCTTAAGGCAGAAGAAAGGCCTGTTGTTATATAAACATCAACTTCCAAAGAAGAGCCGTCCATCCCTTCGGGATTGGTAATACCTCTTTGCCTATCAATACTGAAACCTTGCGGAACCACGCTTACAATTTCGTGGTCGCTTTTTAAAGAAACGGATTGCGCGTTAGAAATAACTCTTTCAATATCTTCGGCGGTAATTTCTCTATCAACACCTCTTGAAATATTATAAGTTCCGTGGCCGACTTCCGATTTTAAATGTTCGCCGCGTAAAGCAATATATAAACTATCTAAAGGCTGCTGAGATTTTTCTTCCAAAGTATTAATGACATTTGAAACAGCCAACCCAACTTGTTTAATATCTGTTACAATACCGTTTTTAAGCCCGCTGCAAGGAACAACTACACCGGAAACAACTTTAAGTTTGCCTGTTTCTTCTTCCAAATAAGCACTAACGGCAGTAATTTTGCCACTACCGATATCTAAACCTGCTAGTAAATTTGTTTTCACCATAAATTACACCTGACTATTAAGATAAATTTTGCCGTATTTAAAATAATTAAAATTTATTTTATATGGCCCCTTTACACCTTTTTTTTGCGATATATCTATTATATCTTTTAATGCAACTATTTTCTCATTATACAAATCAAAAAGCCCCATAGCAATAACCGAGCCGTCTTTAAAATTAAGGGTATAAGTTCCCTTATCTAAATCCACCGATATAAAATCCAAATCGCTTAAAGAACTTTTAGAAATGTCTTTTAATAATTTTACCAATTCTTGCGGCAAAAAAGAATACTTTATTTCTTTTTCTGTTTTTACCTGTAAAACATCCGTCGGTATTTGGGCTTGTTCATAATTAAATAAAACACCTGTTTGAGAAACTAAATAAGATTTTTCCCCCGCTTGAAGTGTGGCTAAAATTTGATGATTTTGCGCTTTAACAATTAATTCTTTTGAAAAGAAACCCCTTTTAACTTTAACATCTTTAACTTGCGGAAGTTTTGATTGCAAAGTGTTTTGGATACTTTTTGCTTCTTCACCGGAAATAATAGAATTTTCCTTAAAACTTATAAAATCTTTAATTTGACTTGAGGTGTAATCATCATCTGCTTCAATAACTAAAGTTTTTGCAGTCCAAGTAAACCAATGACTTTTTTGCTCAAAAATATATTGAATACCTTTGTTTACGCACCACAAAATTAAAACTATAAAAATACAAAAAATAAAGAAAAGAAAAATTCTTTTTATTCTGCGTTGTTTGCGCCTTTTTGCACTGATAGGAGCAAAAGTTTTTCTTTTTGAAGATTTGTTAAGATACATAAAACTCCACAGAATAAAAATTTGGTTTGTGTAAAAAATGGGCGGAAAGGGATTTGAACCCTTAAGCCCTTTCGGGCATACGGTCCTGAGCCGTACGCGTCTGCCAATTCCGCCACCCGCCCAATAGAGATATTATAGCAAAAAAGAGGAATATTTAATAAAAAATATTTAAGGCCTTTGGACAAGTGGTTTGCGGGCAGGTTGCTTTTTGCTTTGGTTTATTTCGCCATTATCTAAAATCAAATCCGGCGTGATTATAGAAAAACCTAAACCGCTCCTGTTTACCTCATTATATACTTGCATTTTATCAGAGGCATATTTTATATCCCTTAAACTTCTGGTATTAAAGGCGGGATTTTCGCCGTAAATAGGGGTTTTTTTGCCTGTTTTAGAATCAAGCATAAAACCAAAGAAAGTTTCGCCATCGGTTGCGGAAATTATAGGGCAGGCACTTAAACCTTGCTCTGCGCAGAAAGTTTTAAAAGTATTTAAAAAATCTTCCTCTGCTATGGTTTTATGCGGAAGTAAAATTAAATTTGAAGACGCTGCTATAAGTGTTGAATAACCATAATAAACACGGGCGTGGCCGTTAGATTTATCATTATTCTTAGTTAAAGAGGCCGTAAAAGGTAATTCTTTTAAAAAGCCGTTTTCAATAATTTGTATTTTTTCGGCTTTAACACCTTCTTCGTCAATTTCATAATAGCCGGCAAGTTTTTGATTATCAAAGGTTTTTCTTAACGGGTCATCAATAACATCAAAGCCGGCGCTAAAAACTTTTAAACCGAGCTTATCGGAAAATGCGCCGTCATAATAAGAATAATCATCATTACTTGCAATATGCTTTGTATAACTTATTTCTCTTGCCAAAACTTTCATTAATTTTGCGGCCTGTGCGCCTTCTAACAAAATAGGCCCGATATAAGCATCAACTTTTTTGGCTTTTTGTAAGGCACGGACTTTTGTTGCAAAATCCTTGGCTTCCTTTTCAAGTTCTTCTAAAGAAGGAACATCTTTAAAATCAACATAAGTTAGATTTTTATTTAAGTTAAATTCAAAGCCGTCATCTAAGCGGCCTTGCGCCGTAAATCTTATATTTACGGAATATTTATCCTGCAGATATTTTGAACCGCGGCTGGTTAAAAAATAAGACGGAGTAAAATTAATATTTATAGCGGTCATAAAATCTTCAAACTCGGGCAAGGCACCTTTTGCACTTGTTTTTTTGGCTACTTCCTGCCAATAAGTTTTATCAATAAGAGGCTCTGTTAAAGTATCAAAATATTTTTGTGCGGGAGAAAAAGAAAAATCGTCATATTGTTGGGCAATATGTTTATTTTTCTTATAGGCCTGTTTTCCGGTAAGTTCGGCAAGAGAGTTTTTATAAACTATATCCGTTGTTTGCCAAAGAAATTTGCTAACGCCTTCATAATTCAAAGCAAAATAATTGCTTGTTTCTTTTGGAAGCCAAACACTTGGCTCAAAATAAGAATTATCTTCTTTTGGACTGCCGACTCTTACCTGCACTTCATAATCGGGGAAATATATTTTTCTATCTTGCATTAAAACCCCTTGGCTTGCATTAAAAGTATATCTTGTTTGGGGAACTATTTTATAAGCAAGAAAGTAAGGACGCGCAAATTTATCCATTTTTAAATTTTGCAAATTGCGGGTCATTTCAGTTTGCATAGCGTCAAAAATTTCCTGCTCGCTTGCACTGAGATTTTGCTTTTGCCCGCCGGCAAAAACATTAAGATTTAAAATCAAACAAGTAATAATAAATAATAATTTTTTCATTTTATTTATCCCCCTTCGGTGCCGGTAAAACCGGTAATTTAGCAGAAGATTTGTGAACTTTTTCAATTTCAAGTTCACCGATTAATAAACTTGGCGCAATAGCCGAAACAGGCACCCAGCCCGATTCTGCACCGCAAGAGCCGTTAAAGACTTTATAATCATTACCTGCGGCAATAATTTTGTTAAAACTTGCAAGAGGTGTTCCCACAATATCTACACCGCG
Organism: Elusimicrobiaceae bacterium; assembly: GCA_045612685.1. GTDB lineage: Bacteria > Elusimicrobiota > Elusimicrobia > Elusimicrobiales > Elusimicrobiaceae > Proelusimicrobium. The sequence goes on along the minus strand of JAZKZM010000311.1, from coordinate 342 downwards.
GATAATTTCATCAGGTCTATCATCAGGATAAACTTTATAAACAAGTAAAGGATTAACTTTAAACGCCTGTGGCGAAGAGGTATCAATCATAGTAAAACCGCCGGAAATATCTTCAATATAAAGGCCGTAAGGTTTGTTTTGGCGTTTGATTTCCTCTTTTAATTTTGCTTTTAATTCTTCAGGCGTAATTGTCTTGCTTGCTTTTACATAGGTTACGCCCATACGGGAAATTGCCCTTCTGCCGGCATCTTTTCTGCCGTGTCCGTTAGACTGAGCAAAGTTTTTTATCGGGCTTCTTGCCATTAAGAAATTTTTCAAAATACCGTCTTCAATTAAAGCAAA
>JAZKZM010000310.1:0-1726 GCA_045612685.1 Elusimicrobiaceae bacterium | reverse complement strand
GAAGGAAAGAAATATCCTTGACCCTAATGCCGTAGATTATCAAAAAGAGGATTTAGATTTATTAAACAAAATGCTTAATGCCGAAAAAGATAATGCCATTACTTATCTTAATAGTAAATATAACGGCAAAATACCGCCGGGGATAGTTATAGAAAAGTATCCCGGTAAAATATATTCCCGCAAGATTTTAACTTACAGCGGATATAAAGATTTAATGCTTTTACTTTCAAAAGAAGCTATAGATTTCTTTATTGGAAAACAAGTTTATAAAAGTGAAGTTTTAAAATTGAGAGATTTAAACGGCAAAAATATTTTTGACAGCAAAGGCATTTTGACCGACGAAGGCTTGCGTGCTTATTCTTTAAGTTTAGACGGGCAAAAAGCCTATTTATTGCCTTCTGAGCCGATACCTTCAAGCACTAAAAAAGCACAAATGTTGGTAGAACAATTATTGAAGCAAGGCTACACGGAAATTTCCACATCCGAATATGCCTATATCATAGAAGAATCCCGCTGCAGCGAAAAAACTTTGGTAGAAAAACTTGGGGTTAAAATTGTTAATTCCGCACCGGGAAAAAATAGATTTTTAGTAGTTGACCCAATAAAAAAACAAATACAGCAGCCTTGCCCTTTCAATTTAAATACTTGCCCTTATGAATTAGTGGCGGAAAAAAGAAAACAGAAAAAAAGTTCTTCTCAAACGCCTGTTTATACAAGCACTTTTGGCACGGGCACAAAAAAACCTTATCTTTGTAAAGAAGACGGCACCTTAAATATGTTTGGCGCGTAATTTAAAATTTTTATAAAAATATCCCCCACATTTAGCGTGGGGGATATTTGTTTTTATATACTAAATAAAAGAAATTAAAAATTATCTATGACATATACATTGCCGCTTTTATAAGCCGAATTTAACTTACGACAAACCTGATCGTTATCGCTATAACAAACAGCAGGACTTATTGGAAAGTCATGAGGAACTTCAATCCAGGCTACCCCGTCAATATAGGCAATAACATATTGATAAGTATTATACAGAATAAATCTGCCCCACGGCGTGCAGTAACTTATAGATCCGCCGCCATCGGTTTCGTTTTTTCCACATCTATCTGTATAAGCTGCACTTACATCCAAATCATTAATTTCTCTAGTATATGTGCCATTAGCTAAAAAATAAGATTGCTCTGCTTGAGCTAAAGATTTAATAATAGGCAAAACTGATTTTAAACGGGAAAGTTTTACCGCTGCTTGATATTTTGGCACAGCGATTGCGGCTAAGATACCGATTATTAAAACAACTACCAATAACTCTATTAATGTAAATGCGCGGTTTTTCATACTTGGACCTCTTTTTTGATTAAATTTATAAAAGTAGTTTAGCAAAAAAAAAATAAGCAACTCTTTTTACAAAAGTGTTCTTTTGACTTTTCAAAAAGGAAGAGATTCCCGACAAGAACTCTCGGGATTGACGTTTTTATATAACAAATATTTTTACAAGGATTTTTAGGTGTGAATTTAATATCTAGCAGAGCAAATGTTTTTGCAAGGATTTTGGAGATAGTTTTAATTAGTTTTTTCTTTTTTCTAAAGAAAACACGCTTTTAGAAATGAGGTATACCGCGAGGGGATGGCAATCCCGAGTATCCGAAATTTCTAAAAAATTAAAAATAGCCCTAAATCCGCCGCAAAAAATCGCTATGGGGGCGATAAGTGGCCTATTTTATCC
>JAZKZM010000309.1:0-3249 GCA_045612685.1 Elusimicrobiaceae bacterium | reverse complement strand
CACAAAGATTTTTGCGATTTTGATATAAAAGAAATAACACAAACTATAAAATAATTCTACTTAGAATTCCATTTTTCTAAAAAAGATTTAGTCCAATTTATAACATCTTGCGCAGACCATTTATCAATTTTATGAATATGTTTTGTTACTTTTTGTGAAGATTGCACAGCATACGCACCCTTTTGCTTTAGAGGGCAAAAAAGATTAAAATTATCCTCATACCCGGAATAAATAGAAACAAAAGGTTTGTTATAAGCACAAGCAATATGCACCGTAGCAGTATCTATCGTTATAATAAAATCCACTTTATAATATAAAGCCATAAATGTTTCCAAAGAAATTTTGCCCGTATAAGTTATATTTTTTGCCAATAGAGGATAATCCTTTTTTTCATAGGCTGATATAAAGTGTATCTTGTAATATTTATCTAACTGAGTTATTACTTCGTCAAGCAAGCTCTTATCCAACATTCTATCTGAGCCAAAAGGACATACTAAAATATTTGGCCTATCCGGCTGCAACCATTTATTTACTAATTTTATTTGTTTATCTGAAGGTAAATCTAATTTATATTCCGGATTTTCGCTATCTATATGGGAAGCAAAAGGCGTTAAAGATAAACTTTTGCTTAAATGTGTTGCCGCTAATTTAGGAATATAAAAATGATAATTTTTAATAGTTTTTACAGAATAAGATTTTTTGGCAGTTTTTTCAAAACAAATAATATATTCAGGCGCAAGGAAAAAATCACAAATAATATTGCGCGTAGTAAAAGTTGGGCGGTAATCTAAAAAAATTTGCCATTTATTATGCTGCTTTAAATAATTAAGCGGAGTATCTTTTAAACATTCATCCACACCCGGTGTATGTTCAAAAATAAATTGATTTCTTTGAGTGGTAAACACACCCACGCGGCAAGCAGGATATGCCTTTTTTATTTGCCCGATTACAGCAGAAAGCACCACAGCATCACCTATACCCGTGCCAATAGGGCGTATAAGAACCGAAGAAACAGCCTTCCAATTAGGTGTTTTCTCTTTAGGAGGACATCTGCCAAATATTTTTGCAATCAATTTTTTCATTTTTTCATCTTAACTAACTCTAATAAATTATATCATAAAGATAACTTGCAAAAATACTTATAAAAAAAATTCTATCACTAATATATCTTGCCTAAAATAATATAATATTTATATGGCTTTTTTTGAAACATATTCTTATAAAAAAGGTGCTGTTTTATCAATCGGCTCAACTTTTATTTGGAAAATTCTATCCTTTGTTAACAGCATTTTAATTGCTTTTTATTTTGGCACGCAGACAAATTGCGATGTTTATTTTTATATACTCTATATCACGGCAGTTGCGGCTTTATTTTTTTCTTCCTTAAACAGCAATGTTTTAATACCGCAGGCAATTTATCTTAAAAAAGAAAACGCACAAAACGCGCAAAGTTTTTTAAATGCCGTTTCACTTTTATATTTGGCAATTCTTTTAATTATTTTAATTTTCGGTTTTATTTTTCCACTTGATATTTTTTCTTTACTTTCCAAATTCTCACACGATATTTTAAGTAAGGATATTTTAATTTTGCGCCTTGCCTTTTTATACACTTGCGCCTATATTTTATACTTTTTTATTCTTGATATAATGTATGTTTACCACATATTTTCTATCAATTTTCTTTTCCCTTTAAATGCCCTTATACCAATGCTCATTTTGATTTTATTTCACAAAACTTTAGGGCTAAAAACAATGCTTATCGGTTTTAGTATTTCTTATTTTATACAAATTTTAATTAGCCTTTTTTTAATGAGAAACAAATTAAATTGGCAGTTTACGCATTTTAAAATCACTCTTGAAAAACGCCTAAAACAAAATATAATGACAAATCAAATTTTAGTTATCACTAATGCCATAATAACTATGCTGCCCGTATATCTGATGAGCAATTTTTTAGGCGGTATAATAAGCGCTTTATCTTACACCAAACAATTAACCGATTCTGCAAGCGAAGTCATCACATCCAAAATAACCGGCATTTACCAAATACAATTAAACGAAAATGCCTCTGCCAAAGATTTTGCCGCCCTAAACAGCAATTATCTAAAAGTTAATTATTTGCTTTTATTTATTATTGTTCCGCTTTCCGTATTTACATGTTATTTTGCTAAAGATATAGTGAATTTATTTTTTAAGAGGGGGGAATTTAACGAAGAATCCGCCCTAAATGTTGTGCGCTTTTTGCGCCCTATGATGATATGGCTTATTTTCAGTATTCTTGCCCCGTTTGCTTCTACGCTGATAGCAAGCACAAGAAAAATAAAAGAAAGTTTTAAATATATGCTTTTTAAAGATATTATAATTTTTGCCGTAATCTATTTTGCTATTACCTATTTTGGCCCTTTTGCTTATCCTTATGCTTTAATTTTCTGCTCTATTTTTGCTTATTTGGTAATTGCCTTATTTTTTAAAAAACATATTGCGCAAATATCTTGCACCGAACCTTTAAAAGATACTTTTTTACTGACTATTTTAAATATTCTTGCACTTATTCCTGCGGCTTTAATGGGGGAAGTTTTAACAGGACAAAATACTTTTATCAGAATTTTTATTTGCGGTATAGTGTTTTTATTTGTTTTAGCCTTGCTTTATCTTCCGTCTAAACAATTTAAAAAATCTTTACCTCTTATTTTAGGCCTAAAACACTATAAAACTTTATGTTCTAAAATGCCTGCTAATCTGAAAAATCTTATCTAAAAACCCATATATATATTTAAATGTTTATATAGTTTCTCTCTATATGCTATAATTTTAGTATATGTGCTTTTGAGAGGTTTACTATTTAAAAAAGGGAAAAATAAAATTATGAGTAAAAAAGAAGAAAGCAAGCAAAAAGTAAAACAAGCCATAACAGCAAATGTTTTAGTCAAAAATTTCCGTCGTATGTGGCCCTATGTTAAACCCTATTGGGGCAGGGCTTTACTTGGTGTCTTATTAACTATCCCCATAGGTGCGCTTGACGGTGCAGTAGCCATGTTCTTAAAGCCGTTTATGGATAATGTTATGGTGGAAAGACAACCGAAATTTTCCGCTTTGATACCTTTACTGATTGTCGGTTTTACTATCGTTCAGGGTATTTTGATTTATTCTTCTAACTATTTAAACACTTGGGTAGCGCAAAAAATCACTATCGGTGTAAAGCGCAAACTCTACGAAAAACTTCTCTCTATGGACACTGCTTATTTTGAT
>JAZKZM010000308.1:0-1503 GCA_045612685.1 Elusimicrobiaceae bacterium | reverse complement strand
AAGGCGGTAAACTTCGCAAGCATCTCTGATAGAACGGGCGATATTTTTTATTGTTGAAAATCTTGATTTGCCAACGGCTACTTGATATTGCGGCACGGCAATTGCGGCCAAAATACCTATAATTAAAACAACGACTAATAACTCTATAAGCGTGAACGCGCGGTTTTTCATTCTTTTTTACCTCTTTTTGATTAAACTTACAAAAGTAGTTTATCAAAAAAAAAAAAATAAGCAAGTCCTTTGACTCTTCGGCCTACAAAAGAGCACTATCTTTTTCTTTGAAAAAGTGTTTTATTTGCTACTCTTTTTACAAATTTGTTCTTTTTTTGATTATTTTTTCAGCAAAAAGAAAGGCAGCGCAAACAAGTTTTTTACAAAAAACTTGATTTTCAAAAAAAAAAAAATAAAATTGAAATTGTTAAGTCTAAAAATAAAAGACAAAAAGGAGGATATTCCGGGTAATTGCACTCGGGAATGACAATAATATATGAAAAAATCAAAAAAAGGTTTTACCTTAATTGAATTGTTGGTAGTAGTTCTTATTATCGGTATTTTGGCAGCTATTGCCGTGCCTCAATATCAAGTGGCAGTTGCTAAATCAAGATTTGCTGAAGTTGTGCAACTTGCTTATAATATAAAAAAGCAACAAGAACTTTTTTATTTACAGCATAATGATTATGCTACAAACTGCGAAATATTAAATCCCGATTTGCCAAGCGGCAGTTATATAACAGAAGATAAACGATATATTGCTTTAGAAAAAGCCCCTAATAATATACTTATAACTTGTTCAAATGGAAATAATACTAGAGTAGGAATTACATATCCGGACGCTAATTTAGAATTACAATTAGATAATGCTGAATGTGCACTGACACCCAGATATAATGGTTTTTGCCGAGCTAAAACCGATGTCGGTCATAAAATATGCCAAGAATTTGGGTCCTTAAGAGAAGGCCAAAAAGATTACCAATATTATTTTTAAATTAATAATCCGTGCGGGAAAATTTTTTCAAGTCAAATTTTTTCAAGTCAAAAAAGTAAATTTTTGATAAAGTATATATATGGATATAATGTATCTGCTGAAAAATAATGCCCGCACAATTTATTTGAGTGCAAAAATTTTACCGCGCGAAAAAAGAAAAACTTTTGCTATCGCCTATCTTGTTTGCCGCATAGCTGACAGCGTGGCAGATACTTCCTTAATTTCGCCTGAAAAGCGGATAGAATTTATTAAAAAATTTCCAATTTTAGTGGAGCAATGCGACGAAAAAACAGCGCAGGAAATGGCCTCTTCTTTTTTATCAAAAGCGGGCGAAAAGATTTATAAAAACGAAGCCGAACTATTAAAAAATATTGACCTTTGCATAAAAGAATTTGAAACTTTAAAAAAAGCAGAACAAAAAATTACGCTTGAAGTTTTGCGTGCCGTTTGTGCGGCTATGGTGCAAGATTTAATATTTTTTCCAAGTGAAACAAGCGGCCTTATTAAAGCCCTTCCTA
>JAZKZM010000307.1:0-1565 GCA_045612685.1 Elusimicrobiaceae bacterium | reverse complement strand
GAGTTAGGCTTACCGAGCTTTGCAAGCATCTTACGATCACGGCGCAAGCTGCAAAGGAAATACCCAGAGCTTGTAAACGCAAAGGCGGCCCGAAAGCGAAAAGAAAAGGAAAAGGAGTACGAGGCTTATGCGATCAATAGTTAATAACGAGCGCCAATGCCTCGTATGCGAAACACCGTATAACTTACATAAGCACCATATCTTTTACGGTGCTGGACGGCGAAAAACAAGCGAAAAATACGGTTGTTGGTGCTATCTATGTGCAAGGCATCACAATATGAGCAACGCTGGAGTACATTTTAATACGGAATTTGACCGAAAGCTAAAAGAGCATACGCAAAAGCGCTTTACCGAGGTTTACCCAGAGTTAGACTTTTTGCAGATCTTTGGCAAAAATTATTTATAAATTATGAAAGGTGAAAAAATGGAATTTAATATAGAAAAAATGGCAAAGGCTTTGGCCGAATGTCGCGGCGGCGCTTGCTTTAGCGGCTGCTATTTGTTTGATACCGCTATAAAAGATGAGCAAATGCGGTGTATGAATTGCTTAAATATTGCTAACGAGGTGATAAAGAAACTCACCGAGGAGAATGAGAGGTTGAAAAAGCACAATGAGTATATCCTTATGCAACACGCATTTCAGCGCAGACCGAGCGGTGATTGTTGGAACGATGTTATTGAGAAAGCCAAAGCCGACACCGTGAGGGAGATGCAGTCCGAAATCAATAAAACTCTTTCGGCACTTTGCAAAGGTGATGTTAGCGAAATCCGCAGAATAATAGATCAAATCGCAAAAGAGATGTTGGAGGGTGAGAAATGAAATATAACAAGTTGGTACGGGATAACATACCCGAAATAATGGCCGATAACGGCCAGAGGGCAACCTTTACGGTGCTTGATGCAGATACGCACAAATTTTATTTAGAGGCAAAGCTTGACGAAGAGGTAAACGAATACCACGAGAGCCACGATGCCGAGGAGCTTGCCGATATATTAGAGGTGGTTTATGCCCTCGGCAAAGCGGCTGGGTATACCAGCGCCGAGATAAATGCTATCTACCGAGAAAAGCACAAAGTAAAGGGCGGCTTTGATAAAAGGATATGTATGTTAAAAAGCGAGGAAATAGGCAGCGATGAATTTTAACACTAAAAAATTTGTAAGAGAGCGCAACGAAATGCTTAAAAAGTGCAATGTTACCGAGTTGCGCAAGTTTATTAACGAGTACAAAGATACATACGGTGCAGAGTTTGTGGCCCGTATCAACGGTGCGCCAGATCCTATACTTGAGATCACCTTGCACAAAATGATAGTAAATGTGCCGAAACTACCAACGGCTCTGCGAGAAAAAAGCGCACTATGGTTATTGGCGCACGGCTACGATTTAAACACATAAGAGGTACGCTATGAGAGAGATACTTTTTAGAGGCAAGCTCATAAATTGCGATATGTGGGTAGAGGGTTGGTTTGTTGGAAAATCACGCAGAGCGCCTTATAACCCACCAAAAGAGAAACCGCAAATTATAACTCAAGATTTGTATTGTTACGAGGTAAGGCCAGAAACCGTA
>JAZKZM010000306.1:0-1751 GCA_045612685.1 Elusimicrobiaceae bacterium | reverse complement strand
ACTTTTGTTAAAATTTCGCTCGGGCTAGACATTTGCATTTCAAGTGTTATGCCTTCAATTAAATCAACAAATTCCTTTGCTCCGCGGCGTGCGGTAGGTTTTAAATTTTCTATAAACGCTGCTGATTTTAAGGCGGTGTATAAAGAAGTGCCGGCAGCGTTTGCCGCATTAACTAAGGCTTGTTGCGCCGTTTCGCCAAGGGCGCGGCGCGGTGTATTTATAATGCGGAGCAAGCTAACGGTGTCCGTCGGATTTACCAAAACTTTGGCATAGGCCAAAACATCTTTAATTTCCTTTCTGTCATAGAACTTGACCGCACCGATAAGGCGGTAAGGTATTTGATATCTTCTAAAAGTGTCTTCAAAACTACGCGATTGCGCGTTGGTGCGGTAGAAAACCGCTATATCATTTAAACTTGCATTGCCTTCTTCCACAAGGGTATTTATTTGCATGGCGGTATATCTGGCTTCTTCGCCTTCACTTGCAAGTTCGCGGACGGTTATAGGGTCGCCGCTGGCCTTTTGGGAAAAAAGATTTTTTTCGCGTCTGTTTTTATTTTTTTTGATTAATTTATTTGCCGCATTTAAAATGACTTGGGTAGAGCGGTAATTTTGCTCAAGCGTGATAACTTTTGCGTCTTTAAAATCTTTTTCAAACTCCAAAATATTGCGGATATTGGCACCGCGCCAAGAATAAATTGATTGGTCCGGATCGCCTACAACGCACAAATGGCGGTGTTTTAGGGCAAGTTTTTTTGTTAAAAAATATTGCGTTTCGTTAGTGTCCTGATATTCGTCAACTAAAATATACTGGAAATAATTTTGATAATAATCGCAAATTTCCTGATTATTTTTTAACAAAAAAACTACTTTCATTAAAAGGTCACCAAAATCAAGAGCGCCTGCCGTATCTAACTTTTTTTGATATCTTTTATAAACTTCGGCAATTTGTATTTTTTTATCTATATGCGTATTAATGGCTTGCGCCATAAAATCTTCGGGTGTTAGCATATCATCTTTTGCGCGTGATATGCAGGAAACATAATACTGCGCTTCTTTTTTTGCTTCTTTTACGCCGAGTTCTTCAAGCACTAAACTAACTATCTTTTTTTGCTCGCTTTCGTCATAAATAACAAAATCGCGGTTGAGTTTTAAAACTTCGGCATGTTGCCTTAAAATACGCACGGCAAAAGAGTGAAAGGTATGAATCCACACTCTGTTTGCTTCACCGGGAACAAGAGTGTCTATTCTTTGGCGCATTTCTTGTGCGGCTTTATTGGTAAATGTTACGGCCAAAATTCTTGACGGGTTTATGCCGTCTGCAATTAATTTGGCAATTTTGCTTGTTAAAGTTTTGGTTTTGCCTGTGCCGGCACCGGCAATAATAAGGCAAGGGCCGCCGTTATATAAAACGGCTTCAAGTTGCTTTTCGTTTAAAGAAGAAAGGGTTTGTTCTATAGTTGCTGTCATATAAGTTCAAGCTCCACAAAAGTTTCAATATGTTTTGTATTTGGGAAGAAGTCAAAGCACTCGGCATTTTTTACTTTATAGTTTTTGGTCAAAACGGCCAAGTTTTCAGCAAGACTTTTTGGGTTGCAGGAAATGTATAAAATGTTTTTTACGCCGCTGGTCGCCAAGAGCTCGCACGCACGCGGGTGCACGCCTGCGCGCGCTGGGTCCAAAATAACTAAACTATTTTTATTTTCCAGTTTATTTTGCGCCAAAAAATCTTCGGTAGTTTGGCAGATAAAA
>JAZKZM010000305.1:0-2959 GCA_045612685.1 Elusimicrobiaceae bacterium | reverse complement strand
AATAAGGCGTTTAAAACAGCCTCAAGATTGCCCTGTTTAATAACTTTAGAATTTTGAGTATAAATTGTTTCCTTTGAACCGCCTGTATCATAGGTGATAACAGGTGTGTCGCAGGCTTGTGCTTCTAAATTAACTGTGGGGTAATTATCCTCGTAAGTAGGGTTAAAAAAGACATCAGCTGTTGTATAGATAGAGGCAAGTTCCTGCGGACTAGATGTGCGTTTGATACCAAGGCAATTTTGTGGTAAAGTTTTAATTTGTTTATCTGTTAGGCCGACAAGCACGATTTCATAATTATCATCTAATTTTTTGGCAAGTTTAAGAAAATCCGAAAGGCCCTTTCTCTCTTCCCAAACACTTGCAACACCAAGAATAATTTTTTTATTTTCCAGACCGTATTTTTGGCGGAAATTGCTTGGGGTTGGCTTGAAAATTGATTTATCAATATTGTTATAAATAACTTCTACAGGGTATTCTTTCAGAAAACTTTGATTTACTAAATCCGCCAGCCATTTTGAAGGGGTAATGATTTTTAAATTATTTACGCCGGTAAAAGCGACTTTCTTGCGGGCAAAATTTTGCTTAGAATTATCAAAATAACTGATAGGATAACGGTGCAACTGCGGGCAATTTTGGCAATGGGTTTGCCATTTACTGCAATTTGCCATTGTAAAATACGGACAATGCCCGGTGAAAGCCCAACAATCGTGCAAAGTCCATCTTTTTTGTATATTAGGGCGGGATTTAAGCCAATTAAAAAGCATTTCCACATTGATATAATTGCCGTGGAGATTGTGAAGCCAAACAAAATCGGGGTTAAATTCCGTGGCCCAGTTTAAAAATTTTTTAGTAGCATTTTTTGAAGCAAATCCCTGAATATCAAATAAACGGCTTTTTAAAGCGTGGAGTTTAGATTCCATATATGAGCCAATTTTAATTGCATATTTTTGGCAATTTGCCGGCACAAAAGTATCCGCCCGACAAGCAATTTTGACTGTGTGACCTTGATTTTCAAATTGCTCGGCTAAATCTGAGCAAATGCGACCAGTGCTGCCGATGCCGCAAACGGAATTGATAAATAGAATTTTCACTATATAAACCTTTATGTTTATTATATAAAGACAGTATTATTTACGCCAAACCATTTTGTTGACTACACCGACATAAGATTGAATGATTTTGACGACTTTATCTGAAACAGTTTCATCTTTATAATCGGGCACGACTAGGGCGCCGCCGTTTTTCTCATTTTTAAGCATTTCAACTGCTGTGGCAACTGCTTGAAGAAGGCCCTTTTCATCAATACCGGAAAGAATAAAACACCCCTTTTCCATAGCCTCGGGCCTTTCGGTTGAAGTCCTTATACAAACAGCGGGAAAAGGTTTACCGACAGAAGTATAAAAACTGCTTTCTTCGGGCAAGGTGCCGCTATCTGAAACAACGCAAAAAGCATTAAGTTGCAAACAATTATAATCGTGGAAGCCAAGCGGTTCGTGCTGAATAACGCGTTTATCAAGTTTAAATTTGCTTTGCTCAAGGCGTTTTTTACTGCGCGGGTGACAAGAATACAAAATCGGCATATCATATTTCTCAGCCATTTTATTGATGGCGGTAAAAAGACTTAAAAAATTCTTTGGGGTATCTATATTTTCTTCCCTATGAGCGGAAAGTAAAATATATTTGCCTTTTTTAAGTTTTAATTTTTTAAGAATATCAGATTTTTGGATTTGTTTTAAATTAGCATGCAAAACTTCCGCCATGGGAGAGCCGGTGACAAAGGTGCGTTCTTTAGGAAGGCCGCAATCGGCAAGGTATCTTCTTGCGTGTTCGCTATAAGCAAGGTTGACATCAGAAATAATATCTACGATGCGGCGGTTAGTTTCCTCCGGCAAGCACTCATCTTTACAGCGATTGCCGGCTTCCATATGGAAAACAGGGATATGCAAGCGTTTTGCGCCAATAACGGAAAGACAAGAGTTAGTATCACCAAGCACTAAAACAGCATCCGGCTGAATTTTGACCATTAAATCATAAGATTTGGCAATAATATTGCCCATAGTTTCGCCAAGGTCTTTGCCGACGGCATTCAAATAAATATCAGGCGCGGTAAGGGATAAATCTTTAAAGAAAATGCCGTTTAAATTATAATCGTAATTTTGACCGGTGTGGGCTAAAAGGACATCAAAATACTTGCGGCATTTTTTGATTACTTGGGCCAGACGAATAATTTCGGGCCTAGTGCCAACTATTATTAAAAGTTTGATTTTGCCATTATTTTTAAAGTTTGTTTTAAGTGTTTTCATATATAATTTCTCCTATACAGGTTCAAAAAAAGTATCGGGCTTATTTGGGTCAAAAAGTTCATTTGCCCACATAAGCGTGATAAGCGGTTCGGTGCTGCTTAAATTGATAATATTGTGAGTATAACCGGGTAGCATATAAACAGCTTCTATTTTTTCGCCGGAAACATCAAAAGTTAGTTTTTCGGCTGAGTCTATTTTGCGTTGTTCTATGCGGGCTTTGCCGTAAACAACAATAAACATTTCCCACTTGGTATTGTGCCAGTGATTGCCTTTTGTTATGCCGGGTTTTGAAATATTGACCGAAAATTGCCCACAGCCAAGGGTTTTAACAAGCTCGGTAAAACTGCCTCTTGCATCAGCGTTCATAGTAAATTCAATTTTTGCTTTTTCGGCCGGCAAATAAGAAAGATAAGTAGAATATAATTTTTTTGCAAAAGAATTGTGCGGAATTTGCGGCATAATAAGTGTTTGCGGTTGAGTTTTAAAACTTTCAAGCAAATCTACAATTTGGCCAAGGGTTGTTTTGTGGGTAATAGGAGCATAGCAAAATTGGCCGTTTTCCTGAGGCAAAGGCGTAAGGCCTTGATAATCGCAGCAGTGAGCTTTGCCCTCTAAAGCATCAAGCATTTCTTCTATTAAGTCATCAATGTAAAGCA
>JAZKZM010000304.1:0-1563 GCA_045612685.1 Elusimicrobiaceae bacterium | reverse complement strand
GCATTTACGCTTATAGAGTTGTTAGTTGTTGTTTTAATTATTGGTATCCTAGCTGCAATTGCTGTGCCACAATATCAAAGGGCAGTTGATAAAAGCAGATATAGTGAACTTATGTTTGTAGTTAAAAATATCAAAAATGCACAAGAACTTTTTTATATGCAAAACGGAAGATATGCCGAAGATTGCACAGAATTAGAAATAGAAACACCCAGCGGCACTTATTTGGAAAATGGGATTTTTTATTTTGATAATGAAAAAACACAATATGTTAAATGTCGCCATGGTATTGATTTAGATTAATTTAGAGTATCAGGAATTACAAAGCGTTTTGGCGGCTCTGTTAGTTATGAACAAATGCTTGATAATAGTGCTTATCCAGGAGCAGTTCGCTATTATGCAAATCAGTCTAGTCGCGGAGAGTATTTAGTTAGAGCTTATTGCGGAGATTCGGCAGTTACTCAAAATACTAAAATTGTTTGCACAATCGGATATGAAGAAGAAATATTTTAATTTTTGTAAAAAGAATAGCGCGAAAATCTCTTTTGCAAAGCAAAAGCCAACGCACATTTGTAGGACGATGAGTTAAAATTTACAAATTTTGGGTAAGGGTAAAAGTATTATTTAAAAGGTTTTCTTCTTCAACAAGTTCCAGTAGGCGTTTATCGCTGGGGTATTCCACCATTTCCTTTGCTTTGTTTATGGAAACCCAGTTTATACCTAAAATTTCAGAGGGGTCGTGCTTACCTATGCGGCCAAGTTTTTTCATCAAATACCATTGAACGACTTTTCTGACATATCTGCCTTTTAAAGTAAAAGCATAACGCACTTTTAAAAGCGGTTTTACGATAGCGGCTTTATAGCCGGTTTCTTCAAGCACTTCTCTTAAGGCGGCTTGGCGCGGGGTTTCGCCCTGTTCTATATGGCCTTTGGGGAAAGTCCAAATCTTGCGGCCCTTCATACTTTTAACTTGCACCAGAAGGACTTTATTATTTTCCAAAATAACGCCGCCGCAAGAAAATTCCGCAAACATTTTTTACCTCTTTTCCAAAATTTTTGCTAAAGCGTAAAGCTTATTTTCCTCAAAGTGATTGCCGTATAATTGAACACCGATTGGCAAATTATTTTTATCTTTACCAAAAGGCACAGATAAAGCCGGCAAGCCTGCCATATTAGCAGGCACGGTGTATAAATCAGCAAGGTATAATTCAAGAATATTATTTACTTTTTCGCCAAGTTTAAAAGCGGTGCTTGGCGTTGTGGGCATTAAAATTACATCAACTTCGCTAAAAGCTCTTTTAAAATCTGCTTTAATAATATCGCGCACTTTTTGTGCTTGCAAATAATAATCTTGCGCGTGCGCGCTGCCAAGGCAGTAAGTGCCGGTCATAATTCTGCGTTTAACTTCCGGTCCAAAAGCTGCTCTGTTTTTAAGATAAGTTTCTTCCAAATCTTTTGCTGTTTTATCGCTAAAGCCATATCTAAGGCCGTCAAAGCGGGCAAGGTTGCTGCTGGCTTCACTTCCGGCTAAGATATAATAACAGGGGGAAGAATATTTTGCATAAG
>JAZKZM010000303.1:0-3003 GCA_045612685.1 Elusimicrobiaceae bacterium | reverse complement strand
CATTTACGCTTATAGAGTTATTAGTAGTTGTTTTAATTATCGGAATACTTGCCGCTATTGCTGTTCCGCAATATCAGCTTGCGGTCGGAAAACCAAAATTTTCAACTTTGAAAAATCTAACAAAAACTATTGCTGAGGCTGAAGAAGCTTATTATTTGGCAAACGGGAATTATACGACTACTCTTTCAGATTTAGATATTGTTAAACCTAGCGGTATTGGTATTTCTTGTTTAGTTGATATGAATTCTAAATGGAATAGGGTCTACTGCACCAAGCCCATAGTAAATAACATATATGTATCATATTATCAATACTTTTTAAATTCCACACAAAGTAAAGGGGGGCGTAAATGCTTAGCAGGTTCTATTGATAAAAATGATGTCGCAAATAAAATTTGCCAACAAGAAACAGGAGATAATAACTCTTATTGTGAAGATTCTTATTGTCTTTACAAATATTAATCAGTCAAAATAATATGCCACAAATATTCGGTGTTGCCGTGCACGCCGGTGATGGGGGAAGGGCAAAGGCCGGCTTCACTGGCACAAAATTTTTCTTTAATATTTTGATTAAAAAATTCTTTTAAAGAAGATATTGCTTTTTGGCGGTTTTCTTCGGTTTTTACAATACCGTGCGGCACTTCTTTTGGGGTTAACTCAAATTGCGGTTTAATTAAAAAAACAATTTCCGCTTTTTTTGCCATACAACTAAATAAAGCGCTCATTATCATTTTTAAAGAAATAAAAGAAACATCCACCGCGGCAAATTCAAAACGCTCTTCAAACATATCAGGCGTGATATAGCGCGCATTTGTGTTGGGGCGGAAAATAAAATTTGGATATTTTAAAATTTCACTTGCAATTTGCCCTTTACCCACATCAACGCCGTAAACTTTCTTTGCGCCTTCAATTAGCATACAATGCGAAAAACCGCCTGTTGCAACCCCGATATCAACGCAAATTTTATCTTTCAAAGTAATATTAAAATTGTTTAATGCGCCTTTTAATTTTAGTCCGCCGCGCGAAACATAAGGGCAAGATTTTTCTTTTAAAGTAATTGTGTCTTCTTCTTTAATATTTCTATCGGCGCGGGTTTCTACTTGATTATTAACTAAAACTTCGCCTGCCATAATAATAGCTTGGGCTTTATTGCGGCTTGGCGCAAGGCCCTTTTCTACAAGTGCATTATCAAGGCGCAGTTTAGGCATTTTATTTTTCTTCCTCAAAAGTTTCAAGTTTAAGTTCGGAGCCTTGCTTTTTTAAGATTTCAACTTTATTTTTAACTTTGCCAAGTTGCGCGCTTAATTCTTTAGAAAGGGCAAGGCCTTCTTCAAAGAGTTTTGCACTTTGCTCTAACTCAAGTGAAGGATCTTCAAGTTTAGAAATAATTTCTTCAAGTTTATCAAGTTTCTTTTCAAAAGTTAATTTCATATAGTTTCTACCTCGTAAATATCTTGCGAACTTTGTATTTTTAAGCGTTCGCCTTTTAAGGAAGATTTAACAACCTTATTATCGCTTTTACGGCGGACAATAGAATAACCGCGCTTTAAAACATTAAAAGGGCTTAAATCATTTAAGCGGTTTTGCGCGATATCAAGCCGCTGTTCTTTTTGATTAAAAATAATAGCGGGATTTTTGAAAATTTTATTTTCTACTGCCATTTTAAGACGGCCGAAAAGTCTTTCGTATTTAATAGTTATTGTTTGAAGAAGATTCTTATTTAATTGATTAATGCGCTGTAAAATGCTGGAAGATGTTTCAACAACAAGTTCCGCCGCGGCAGAAGGCGTGGGCGCGCGAAGGGAAGCGGCAAAATCAGTTAAAGTAAAATCAACTTCGTGGCCCACGCAGGAAATTATTGGTATCTTGCTTGCTGCCACCGCGCGCACTACGGGTTCTTCGTTAAAAGCCCAAAGGTCTTCCATACTGCCGCCGCCGCGGCCAACTAAAATTGCGTCAAGTTTCGGTTTTAAATTATTAAGATTTTTAATTGCTTCAACAATTTCATATTTTGCGGCGTCGCCTTGAACGGCGCAGGGGGCAATAATAATTTCTAGCCCGGTTGCACGGCGGTTTAAGACGGATAAAATATCTCTAATTGCCGCACCTGTAGGTGAAGTGGCTACGCCTATTCTTTTTGGAAATTTCGGTAAAGGAAGTTTTTTATCTTCGTCAAAAAGCCCTTCCTTTGTAAGTTTTTCTTTTAGTTTTTCAAATTCTAAATAAAGATTACCTTTGCTTTGCGTTTGAACGGAGTGGGCAATTATTTGATAGCGGCCTTGTTTAATATAACAGGAAATTTCGCCTTCAATTTGCACTTTTAGGCCTTCTTCAAGTTTAATGCCGCGCGCATAACCGCGGAATAAGACGACTGAAATTAAAGCGTTTTCATCTTTTAAATCAAAATAGATATGCCCGCTTGAAGCAGTTTTTAAATTGGAAATTTCGCCTTCAATTTTAATTTCAGCAAATACGCCTTCAAGCATTTCTTTGATTATTTGGCTGATTTCTGAGACGGAAAAAACTTTTTCTGGGTCAAAGGGTAAGTTCATTTTTTCTTCCTCAAAAGTTCTTGGCGTTCTTTAATTATTTTTTCTTTGCCTTGTGTAGTTAATTTTAAAAACTTTTTGGGGTTTGGCATATATTCTTGTTCTACATAATGATTTGGAAAATCGTGCGCGTATTTATAGCCGATATTTTTGCCGCCGCTTCTAAGGTGGTCGGGCACGGCGCGGTATGGCCCGTTTTTAACTTCGTCTAGGGCGGAATCAATAGCAAGATAAGCGCTGTTTGATTTAGGCGCGCAGGCAACATAAATTGCCGCTTGGGAAAGGGGGATTCTGACTTCCGGCATACCAAGCACTTGCGCACTAAAGAAAGCGGCCTGCGCGACAACTAAAGCAGTTGGCTCGGCAAGACCTACATCTTCGCTTGCGCAAATTAAAATGCGGCGGGCAATAAAGCGCGGGTCTTCGCCCGTGTTTAACATTTTGGCAAGTCAATA
>JAZKZM010000302.1:0-9440 GCA_045612685.1 Elusimicrobiaceae bacterium | reverse complement strand
CTTTTTGGCTAACCAAAGATCCGGCACAGCAGATGTTAAAACCCGCGCCGAAGTCAGCGGAACAGGTAAAAAACCCTGGAAACAAAAAGGCACAGGCCGCGCAAGACACGGAAGCATGCGCTCCCCTATCTGGCGCCACGGCGGTGTGGCTTTTGGGCCTACCCCGCACTCTTTCAGAATTGATTTGCCCGTCGCAAAAAGACGCCTTGCTTTAGCTCACGCTTTAAGCAGCAAATATAATAGCGATAGCATTATAATTCTTGATAATTTTGATATCAAAGAAGCCAAAACAAAAATGGTTGCTGATGTTTTAAAAACATTAGAAGCCGGCAAAAAACCTTTGATAGTCAGTTCAAAAGATGCAAAACTTGACCAAGCAAGCCGCAATATTGCCGGTTTGAACAAAATGGTTCCAAGTGATTTAAACGCTTATGCTGTTTTGAACTCCACCAAAGTTATTATCACAAAAGAAGCACTTGATAAGATGAGCAAATAAGGGAGATAAAAAATGAATAAAACATACGAAACATTAAGAAAACCCCTCTTAACAGAAAAAAGCTTAATCTTAAGAGATAGTGATAATTGCTACTGCTTTGTTGTGGAAAAAACAGCAAACAAGCACGAAATCCGCGAAGCTGTGGAAACAATTTTCAAAGTTAAAGTTGAAAAAATTGCCACAAGCACTTTACGCGGCAAAGTCAAAAGAATGGGACGTTTCGCCGGAAAAAGACCTGATCTTAAAAAGGCATTCGTCACATTGAAAAAAGGCGATAAAATAGATGCCGTTGAAGGCGCATCTAAGTAGGAGAAATTGTAAACTATGCCTATAAAGACATTCAGACCGTATACTCCTTCTAGGAGAACTATTACGGTAGCAGACTTTTCCGAAATCACCAAAACAACCCCTGAAAAAAGGTTGACTAAAGGTTTAAGGAAAAGCGGCGGTAGAAATAATACCGGTATGATTATGGTTCGCCATATCGGCGGTGGCCATAAACAATTATACAGAAAAATTGATTTTAAGAGAGCAAAATTCGGCGTTCCCGCCAAAGTCGTTTCTATTGAATACGACCCGAACAGATCCGCCAGAATCTGCCTTTTAAAATATGCAGACGGGGATAAGCAATATATGCTTCATCCTTTAGGTCTTAAAGTCGGCGATGAAGTAATGTCCGGTCCTAAAGCAGAGATTAAAACGGGTAATTGCCTTCCACTCAAAAATATACCTGAAGGTACTTTTATCCACGCTATTGAACTTAAAGTCGGTAAAGGCGCGCAACTTGCACGCTCAGCCGGCAGCCAAGCTCAAATTATGGCCCATGACGGCGGTTATGCACATATCAAAATGCCGTCTGGCGAAATAAGACTTATACCGGAAAATTGCTGCGCCACTATCGGCCAAGTCGGTAATACAGAACACAATGCTGTTGTTATCGGTAATGCCGGTAGAAACAGACATCGCGGTATTAAACCGACCGTTCGCGGTAATGCAATGAACGCTGTAGATCACCCTATGGGCGGTGGTAGAGGCCACTCTAAAGGCGGTAACATCCCTCGCTCACCCTGGAATCAAATGTCAAGAGGTTTAAAGACCAGACCGGCAAAAACCTGGGATTGGATGATTATTAAAGATAGACGTAAATCTAAATCGGGAGCTAATTAGAAATGTCAAGATCAACAAAGAAAGGTCCTTATGTAGACCATAACTTGCTTGAAGCCGTTGAAGCTATGAACCCCAACGACAAAAAGCAGATTAAAACATGGGCAAGAGCCTGCACTATAGTTCCCGCATTTGTGGGACATACGTTCTTAGTCCATAACGGCAGGAAGTTTTTACCTGTCTACGTGTCCGAAAGAATGATCGGGCATAAACTTGGTGAATTTGCATTTACCAGAACATTTAAAGGCCACGGCGGAATGACCAAAGAGTCTAAGGCCCTTAAATAAGAGATAAGAGGATAATTTGATATGGAAGCTTGTTCAAAAGCTAAATTTCAAAGGTATGGCAGCAGGAAAGTTGGTTTGCTCTTAGACTTAGTCCGCGGCAAAAATGTGAAGTATGCTGAAAACGCAGTTGATTTCAGCGGTCTTCGCTGCAGCGACTTAGTTAAAAAAACTATTCATTCCGCAGCTTCAAACCTTCAGGTCAAATCAGGTAAAAAACTTGATTTTTCCAAAGTTTATATTAAAGAGGCCTATGCAAATATAGGTCCTATGAAACACTTAAAAAGAGTGCAGCCCGGCCCGCAAGGCAGAGCAATGCCTTATAAGAAAAGTGTTTGCCACTTAACAGTTATTGTAAGTGACGAAAAGAAGGGAGGGCTTAAATAATGGGACATAAAATACACCCTAAAGGTTTAAGACTTGGATACACACAAGATTGGCAGTCAAGATGGTTCGCCCCCAAAAATATGCCTGCCCTTATTATGGAAGATTTCCAAATCAGACAACTTGTTGAATCCAGATTCGTGCTCGCAGCCGTTAGCGCTGTCGGTATTGAAAGAGCAGGTTCCTTCTTAAGAGTCAACATTCACACCGCAAGACCGGGCGTAGTTATCGGTAAAAAAGGTGCTGATATTGAAACTTTAAGAAAAGACCTTGAAAAATTAACAGGCAGCAAAACCTTCGTTAATGTTATTGAAATCAAGAATCCGGAAACGGATGCAAGGCTCGTTGCTCAATCAATCGCTTTCCAAATTGAAAAACGTGCCCACTACGGCGCAGCAATGAAGAAAGCCATTGAAAAAGCCTTAGCAGGTAAAGCATTGGGTATTAAAATTATGCTCAGCGGCAGACTCGGCGGTGCAGAAATTGCCCGCACCGAATGGAAAAGAGAAGGCCGCGTTCCTTTGCATACCCTTTGCGCCGATATTGACTATGGCACCTATGAAGCCAACACCGTCAGCGGTAAAATCGGCATAAAAGTTTGGATTTTCAAGAAAACTCACTTTGCAAAATCTCCAAAAGAAATCTTAAACGAACTTAGAAAACATAGAGAAATGCAAGAAGGCAGCAGCGTTGAAGGCGTTAAAGAAGAAGTTATTTCAGCAGCAAAAGACTTAATTAAACCGGAAGCAACAAAGAAAGCTCCGGCAAAAAAAGTTGCCGCTAAAAAAACAACCGCTAAAAAAGCAGCTGCTAAAAAAGAAACCAAAAAGGAAGAAACCAAATAAAGGAGGAGAAAGAATACTATGTTAATGCCAAAAAGAGTTAAATATAGAAAGCCGTTTTCTGCTCCTCGTATTAAGGGCAAAGCAAAAAGAGGTGCGGAAGTTTCCTTCGGCGAATATGGCATGAAAGCCTTAGAACCCAAATGGATTACAGCCCGCCAAATTGAAGCGGCTCGTGTTTCCCTTTCCAGATTTATCAGAAAGAAAGGTAAAATGTGGACCAGAATTTTCCCGGATAAAGCTATTACCAAACACCCGGCTGAAACCAGAATGGGTAAAGGTAAAGGTGCACCGGATCATTGGGTTTGTGTCGTAAAACCCGGCCGCATTTTGTTTGAAATTGAAGGCACAGAACTTGAGGAAACAAAAAGAGCTTTCCGCTTGGCTTCTGATAAATTGCCTATCAAGACCAAACTGGTCACAAGAAGGTAATATATGAAGACCAAAGAAAAAGAAATCTTGAAAAATAAAAGCCTTGAAGAATTGCAAGATCAATTAGCCAAGGCAAAAGAAAAGAAGTTCAACCTTCTTTTCAAACACTCAACAACTCCGCTATCCAATCCTTTGGAAATTAGAGTTGTCAGACGCGAAATCGCCTTGCTTAACACAATTATTAGGCAAAAAAGGCAGTCCAAATAAGAGGATTTATAAATGGAAAATAAAACAAATCGCGCACAAAGAAAAGTGCTTAACGGCGTGGTAGTTTCAGATAAAATGAACAAAACCCGCACGGTTGAAGTTCTTACCACCAAAAAGCATTCTTTTTATGGCAAGGTTATAACAACCTCCAAATGCTATCATGCTCACGACGAGAACAATGAAAGCAAAATTGGCGACAAAGTAGAAATTACATCAACAAGACCTTTGTCCAAACTCAAAAGATGGCGTATTTCCAAGATTACGGAAAAGGCTTTGGGTTAATCTTGAGGAGAATATAAAATGATACAACTTAGAACTATTCTTAATGTTGCAGACAACTCCGGTGCAAGAAAAGTCCAATGCTTCAAAATCAGAGGCGGTCATCACAGAGATATCGCTTCCTTGGGAGATGTCATTATGTGTTCCGTTAAGGACGCAATCCCTACATCAAATGTTAAAAAAGGTGATGTAGTTAGAGCCGTAGTCGTCAGAATTTCACGCGAAAAACGCAGAAAAGACGGATCTTATATCCGCTTTGATGATAATGCCGTTTGCCTTATCAATGAAACAGGCGAACCTAAAGGAACCCGCGTGTTCGGCCCGGTCGCCAGAGAATTAAGAGAAAAGAATTTCTTAAAAATCATTTCCTTAGCTCCGGAGGTTCTATAATTATGAATTTAAAAAAGAACGATAAAGTTGTTATTTTGGCCGGTAAAGATAAAGGTAAAACTGGTGAAGTAAGAGAAATTATGCCCTCTAAAAATAAAGTTATTGTTACAGGGGTTAATATGATTTCTAAACACACCAAACCCAGCCAAAACAGCAAAGGCGGAATAATCAAAAAGGAAGCCCCTTTAGATGCATCTAACGTTGCAGTTGTTTGCCCCAAATGCGGTAAACACAGCACCCCTAAGAACACTAAAGAAGGCAGAGTTTGCCGCAAATGCAATGCGGCTTTAGTAAGCACGGCAGGTAAATAAAAATGACAGAAAAGAAAGAAACAACAAAAAAAGAAGTTAAAACCCAGGCTTATGAACCAAGGTTAAGAACTTATTACAAAACCAAAGTGTTGCCGGCTTTACTAAAAGATATGAAAGTTAAAAGCCCTATGGCAGCGCCCAAACTTGAAAAGATAGTTGTTAATATCGGTGTGGCAGATGCAAAAGAAGATATTAAATTCTTAGATA
Source organism: Elusimicrobiaceae bacterium (assembly GCA_045612685.1). Classification (GTDB taxonomy): domain Bacteria; phylum Elusimicrobiota; class Elusimicrobia; order Elusimicrobiales; family Elusimicrobiaceae; genus Proelusimicrobium. The sequence goes on along the minus strand of JAZKZM010000302.1, from coordinate 4,444 downwards.
TCGCCAGAGAAGATTTAACCGCTATCACCGGGCAACTTGCTCAAGTAAGAAGAGCAAAAAAATCTATCTCTAACTTTAAGTTAAGAGAAGGTATGCCCATCGGCGTTAGAGTAACCTTAAGAGGCGCAATTATGTATGAATTTATGGATAGATTCATCAATATTGTTTGCCCTCGTATCAGAGACTTCCAAGGTTTCAATAGAGGTTTTGACGGGAGAGGCAATCTTAACATCGGTTTAAAAGAACACTATGTGTTCCCGGAAATTGATGTAGAAAAATCTCCTAAAGCCCACGGTATGAACATCACATTTGTAACAACCGCTAGAAACGATAAAGACGGTCAAATGTTGATGGATTATATGGGTTTCCCGTTTAGAAAGAGGAGCAACTAGACTATGGCTACAAAAGCATGGGTTGCCAAAATGGCAAAGCCGCAAAAGTTTGCCGTCCGCTATCATAACAGATGCCAAATCTGCGGTAGATCAAGAGGATATTACAGAGATTTCGGTCTTTGTCGTATCTGCTTTAGAAAAATGGCCCATCAGGGATTATTGCCTGGTGTAAAAAAATCAAGCTGGTAAAGGAGGAAAGCTTTAAACGATTTTAACTCCGCACCGCAAGAAATTGCGTTTATTAATTAAGCGGAAAGTAAAGTTGTTTTAGCGTTTAAATTATGGATCCAATAGCAGATTTCTTAACAAGAATAAGAAATGCCAATATGAAGAGAAAAGAAAGAGTAGATATTCCTTTCTCTAAAATCAAAACCGAAATCGCCAGAGTTTTGAAGGAAGAAGGCTATATAGCAAATTATAAAGCCATCCACAATGAAACCAAAGGCGGTTTTGTCCGAGTATTTTTGAAATATAACGATAATCAAAGCGTTATTCAAGGTCTTAAGAGAGTTTCCCGCCCGGGTAAAAGAGTTTATAGCTCTTATGAAAACATCCCCAGCGTTCGCGGTGCTTTTGGGACTTCAATACTTTCAACCTCAAAAGGCATTATGACCGACGCCAAAGCAAGAGAAGAAAAAGTTGGCGGCGAAGTCTTATGCCAAGTTTGGTAGGGGGATAATATGAGCAGAATTGGTAAAAAACCTATACAAATTCCCGCCAAAGTTAAAGTTGAAGTTAAAGGCAGCGATATTAAAGTTCAAGGCCCTTTGGCTACTTTAAATTATGTCGTTCCCCAAGGCATTACCGCTAAACTTGACGGCTCTACCTTAACTTTTGAAGTTGAAAAAGGCAGAGAAGCAGAACTTAATGCTCTTTACGGCACAACCAGAGCAAGAGTTCAAAATTTAGTCAGCGGTGTTGAAACTCCGTTCAAAAAAGTTTTAGAAGTTAACGGACTTGGTTATAAAGTCGTCGTTAGCGGCAATAAACTTAATATGGAACTTGGTTTTTCTCATCCGGTAGTTATGGAAATTCCTGCCGGTTTAAAAGTTGTTGCTGACCCTAAAAATCCTTTAGTGGAAATTCAAGGCAGTGATAAAGTTTTAGTCGGCGATTTTGCTGCTAAAATCAGAAAAATCAGACCGCCGGAACCCTATAAAGGCAGCGGTATTAAATACCAAGACGAACATATCGTCAGAAAAGCCGGTAAAGCTGCTGCAGGAGGCAAATAATTATGGCAACTAAGCAAGAAAGATATCAATACAGAAAAGCAAGAACACAAAGAAAATTGCAAGCTGCCGGTCTTGAAAGACCCAGATTGTCTGTTTACAGAAGTTTAAAATATATTTATGCTTCCGTAATTGACGATATGGAAGGCAAAGTTCTTGTTAGCGCAACCAGCGCTTGTAAAGAACTTGAAGGCAAATATAAAGCCTCCGGCAAAAGCATAGAAGCCGCCACCGCACTCGGCGAACTTATTGCAAAAAAAGCCCTTGAAAAAGGTGTTAAAGAAGTTCGCTTTGACAGAGGTGCCCGCGTCTATCACGGCAGAGTAAAAGCTTTAGCAGATTCTGCCCGCAAAGCAGGCTTAAAATTTTAACTTAAGGTGAATAAATGTTAAATAAAGAAACGCCAAAGAGCGAAAATAAAAGAGAAGCGAAAGGTCATAAGACCGAGTTTCAGTTACGCGCAAAACCCGAAGGCACAACCACCGTTATCCACGTTGCAAGAACTGCAAAAGTGGTAAAAGGCGGTAAACGCTTTGGTTTTAGAGCTTTAGTCGTTGTCGGCGACGGCAATGGTAAAGTGGGCGTAGCTATCGGCAAGGCAAATCAGGTTCAATTTGCCGTGTCTAAAGCAGAATTCCAAGCAAGAAAAAACAGTATCAAATTCCCTATCGTAAACGATACTATTCCGCACGAAGTTTTGGGCAAGTTCGGTTCTTCCAGCGTATGGATGAAACCGGCAGCCCCCGGAACCGGTGTTATCGCCGGTGCTGCAGTGCGCTTGATTTTGGAAGCAGCCGGTATTAAAAATATTCTTTCTAAGAGTATTGGCAGCACAAACTCCTGCAATTTAGCTTATGCAACAATGGAAGCATTAAAATTGTTAAAGAGCAAAGACGCTGTCCTTACCAGCCGTGGCAAACAAATTGCTGCTGCAGAAGTTCCTGCTGAAGAAACAACAGCAGTTGCTAAATAGGAGGATAATTTATGACAACATTAAGTTCACTTTTTCCTAAACACGGCTCAAGAAAAGCAAAAAGAAGAATTGGTTTAGGTATTGGTTCAGGGATGGGTCGCTCTTCAACAAAAGGTATGAAAGGCCAAACTTCCCGTTCCGGTAATACCCGCAAAGAAAGTAAAGAAGGCGGTCAAATGCCTTTGGTCAGAAGAATCCCGAAAAGCGGTTTTTCCAATGCTTCCTTTGCAGTTAAGGGCGAATGGGTAAACTTAGGTTCTCTTGCTAAAGTCTTTAAAGCAGGTGAAGAAGTTACCCCCGAAATTTTGAAAAAGAAAAATCTTGTAAAAGATACCAAAAAAATCAAAGTTTTGGCTAACGGCGAACTTAAACACGCTCTTAACATTACCGCGCACGCATTTTCCGCAACTGCAAAAGCAGCAATTGAAAAAGCCGGCGGTAAAGCAATAGTTATTGAAAATAAAAAGGCTAAATAATGCACGAAAATAACCCAACAGCAAATATATTGAATATATTTCAATCTCCGGAACTCAAAAAAAGGCTTTTGTTTGTAGCAATAGCTTTGGCAGTTTTCCGTGTCGCAGCAATAATACCTATACCTGGTATTAATGCAGAAGCCCTTGCCTCCTTTTTCAAACAACACGAAAACGGTATGCTTGGTTTCTTGGATATATTTTCAGGCGGTGCTTTGGGTAAGTTTTCTGTTCTGGCATTAGGTATAATGCCCTATATCAATGCTTCAATTATTATGAGCTTGATAAAGGGCGCCCATGTTTTCCCTGCTTTAGAAAAATTGAGTAAAGAAGGGGAATACGGCCGTCGTAAAGAAAACCAAATCACAAGAGTTTTTGCTTTAGTTTTAGCATTACTTCAAGGTTTTGGTTTAACTTTGGCCTTAACAAAAATGTCAGCTCCGGGTAATGTCCAAATGGTTGTGGATCCTTCCTGGTCTTTCATTTTTACAACGACCTTGACTCTTGCCACAGGAACAATGTTCCTTATGTGGCTTGGCGAACAAATGACTGAAAAGGGTATCGGCAACGGTATTTCTTTAATCATATTCGCCGGTATCGTTGATAGGTTGCCCTCTGCAATAGGTAGTTTAATCGGTTTAGTAAGCGCTGAAGAAATTCAATTGCTTACAGCTATTCTTATTGTAGCGGCTGCGGTTGTTATTATGGGTCTTGTTGTTTGGGTGGAAACCGCCCAAAGACAAATACCTGTGCAATATGCAAAAAGAACAGTCGGCACTAAAGTGTATGGCGGGCAAACAAGCTACTTGCCTTTAAAAATAGACCAGAGTGGTGTTATCGCTGTTATCTTTGCTATGTCTGTTCTTTCAATGCCTTTAACAATAGCACAATTTATGCCTGAATCTCCGTGGGCACAATGGGTTATGGCCCATATCGGCCACGGCAACTGGGCGTATACTTTAATCTATGTTGCCTTAATTATCTTCTTCTGCTATTTTTACAATTCAATGTCTTTCAATCCTAAAGATATAGCAGAAAATATGAAGAAATGGGGCGGCTTTATTCCCGGTATCAGACCGGGGGATGCCACTCAGCATTATATTGAGTGGGTTATGAACAGAATAACTTTAAGCGGAGCTTTATTTGTTTCCGCTATCGCTGTTTTGCCGGACTTTTTAAGGATTAAATTTAATGTTCCTTTCTACTTCGGCGGAACATCCTTACTCATCGTAGTAGGTGTTGCATTAGATACAGTCGGCCAAGTGCAAGCCCATTTACTTGCGCACAATTATCAACCCTTGATGAAAGGGCGCGGTATTAAAGGCCGCTGGTTTAATGTAGGCGAATAAATTTGTTTCGGCCGGTTCTTTGTAAAAA
>JAZKZM010000301.1:0-1111 GCA_045612685.1 Elusimicrobiaceae bacterium | reverse complement strand
AATTTCTAAACGCCCCGCCGGATAACAAAACCATTAAAACAAAAAATGCCCCTATCCAAGAAGACCTTGCCTGTGATAAAATAAGAAAACCCAAACAAACAAAATTAATAATAAGATAATAAGTTTTTTCCCATCTGTCTTTAGAAGATAAATAAAAAATAATACTAAAAGGTAAAATCATCAGCAGAAACGAAGAAAGAAAATTGGGATTACCAAAAGTGGAACTAATCACTAAAGTAAAATCTTTTGAAAAATTTTCCCTACTTAAAAAATCATAGCCGAAATTTTGGCAAATGCCATAAGCACTTGCTAAAGTGGCTGTGATAATTAAAATATCCAAAATATTTTTTAAGGTAATTTGTTTTAAAATTTTAAAAGCTAAATAAAATGCCGCGCTCCACATTAAAAGCCCGTAAATATCAAATAAACCGTCCATCCTAAAATAATTAAAAGGAAGCCATAAAATACCCCATAAAAAGAATAAAAAGCCGTATTTATAATTTTCCGTAGTATTTTTTATTTCTAAAAAACCACTATTAAGACATATTAAACGCGCCAAAAAATAGCCGCCTAAAACAGCGGTAACTAGTGCGGAATCTCTTCTTAGAAAATTATTTAATAAGGAAAGATTATTTGGCAAATAAAAACAATTTATTATTAAGGAAATAAGGGCAATACCGGAAAAAATTAACAGCGCCATATCCGCTTTTGATAAAGAAAAATAAATTTCTTTTTGCTTCTTAAATTGCAACAAAAGAATCGTTAAAGCCCCGCCTATGGCAATAACCGAAATCAGCCTTTGTATTGCAAAGGGATCTCTTGAAAAATCGGTAAAAAATATAATTTGGCTTACAAAAAGAAAACAAAAAATAAATATTTTTAAGAAGAGAGATAAAGTTTTTGACATTTTAAATTCCACCTATTTGTTTAAGGGCATCAAGTGCCTTTTTATTTTCTTTATGAGTTTTTAAATAGTCTTGATTTTCAACGCCTTTGGGGCCTTTTAAATATTCCTCAACCCAAAAAATTGCTTTTTCTTGATTGCCGCGGGCAAGTTCAATATTAGCAAGTTGGAAATAAGTATTTTCATAAACAGGGTCTAAAAACAAGG
>JAZKZM010000300.1:0-2729 GCA_045612685.1 Elusimicrobiaceae bacterium | reverse complement strand
TTATAACAAAATAAGAAATCAAATTAAGGTAAAAGTTCGCAGAAACGGTAAAGATGATTTTGATTTTGTTAAACTTGTTGATTTTATGGGTGGCGACATTCGCGCTGTTAGTGCAGCAAGAGTTTCTTTCGGCGGGACAAGCAAAGGCGAAGAACGCGATAAAATGCTCATAAAATACTTAATGGAAAATAAACATTTAAGTCCTTTTGAACATTGTTATTTTCAGTTCCATATCAAATGTCCTATTTTCGTTGCTCGTCAATGGATGCGCCACCGCATTGCTTCTTATAATGAAATCAGCGCGCGCTATACTGAAGTTAAGGACGAATTTTATTTTCCCAAAGCATTCCGCGTGCAAGATATGTCAAACAGGCAAGGCTCCGTTGAAAGTGATAAACTTGATAACAAAGCCTTAAGTGAAATTTATATAGAAGCTATTGAACATTCCTATCAGGCCTATCAAAAACTTTTAAAAGCCGGTGTTGCACGCGAAATGGCGCGCGGCATTTTGCCCGTTGCTCAATATACACAATTTTATTGGACTATTAATTTAAGAAGTTTACTCAATTTTATTTCTTTAAGAGCGGATAGCCACGCCCAATATGAAATTCGCGTTTACGCCAATGCAATTAAAGAAATTGTCAAACAAAAAATGCCTTGGAGCTATGAGGCTTTTGAAAAATTAACAGAAAGCCAAAATAAATAAAAAGGAGTCTTTTTTATGAGAGTTTTAGGTATGATAATGGCAGGCGGCAAAGGGGAGCGTCTTTTTCCTTTAACAAAAGAGCGCTCAAAACCGGCTGTTCCTTTTGGCGGCAAATATCGCCTTATTGATTTTGTCTTATCAAACTTTGTAAATTCCGGGATATTTTCTTCCTATATTTTGGTGCAATATTTATCACAATCTCTCATAGAATATTTAAGAACCAGCTGGTCCACAAAAGGTATTATAAAAGACCACTTTTTAACCGTTGTTCCGCCGCAAATGCGCCTTGGCGAAATTTGGTATAGAGGCACGGCTGACGCTATCCGCCAAAACATAAGTTTGATTAATGACTTTGACCCCGATTTAGTTGTTATCTTCGGCGCGGACCATATTTACCGCATGGATATCAGCAAGATGATAGATTTTCATATCCAAAAGAAAGCAGATGTAACCGTTGCGGCAAATGTTGTTCCGCTTAAAGATGCCTCTGCTTTTGGCGTAATGGCGGCTGATGATAATAACCGCATAATCAGTTTTGAAGAAAAACCGGCAAACCCGCAACCAATCCCCGGCAGACCCGATAAGGCCTATGCTTCTATGGGTAATTATATTTTTGATAAAAATGTTCTTTTAAAAATCTTACAGCAAAAATATTGTGATGTTCCCTCGCTGGATTTCGGCAAAAATATTTTGCCTGTTATTTTGAAACAATACCGCACTTTTGCTTATGATTTTGCCGGCCATAAGTTAAAAGGCCTTAAACCTTATGAGGAGCAAGGTTATTGGCGTGATGTGGGCACTATTGAGGCCTATTGGCAAGCCAATATGGATATGCTCGGCCCAGAGCCAAAAATTGATTTAAATAATCCTTATTGGCCCATAAACACATCTGTTCACAATACTCCGCCGACAAGTTATATGGGCGGCACGCTTGAAAATAGTATGCTTAGCAATGGTTGTGTGATACATCCAAACACAATTATCAAAAACAGCGTGCTTGCAAACAATGTTGTTGTTATGCCGGGTGCAGTTATTGAAGATAGTATTATTATGGATTCTTGCACTATCGGCAAAGGCAGCCATATCAAAAAAGCCATTATTGACCGTTTTAATATAATACCGGAAAATTCTTCTATCGGCATAGATAAAGAACACGATAGCCAAAATTATTTTATTGACCCATCCGGCATAGTTGTTATTCCGCGCGGCCGCACGAAATTTTTATAATAAAAAATGCAAATAAATATTTTTTATAAAACCAAAATTTCGCCTTATTATCACAAAACAGGTATTTATAAAAAGGCACTTTTGCGCGCACTTGGCAAACAGACCAAGGCCCAAAGCGAACTCAATGTTTTTGTTGTCAGTCCAAAAGAAATGCTAAAAATAAACACCCGGCATTTAGGGCATAAATATATAACTGATGTAATAACTTTTCCCTATCCGCAAACAGGTTTAAAGGGGGAAGTTTTCGGCGATATTATTGTATGTTTTGAGCAGGCGCGCAAGCAAGCGCCCGAGGCGCAAACAAGCACCATTTTAGAATTTCTTATTTTAATGGTGCACGGCGCTTTACATTTAGTTGGTTATGATGATAAGACACTTCAAATGCGCGATAAAATGAACGCCTTAGCGCGCCCGATTGCTGAGGATGCTCTCAATTCTTGATAGTTTATAATCAATAATTTTATTTATCACAAAATTGCTGAAACAATATAAAGGACTTAATAACATTGTTAAGTAAATATTTGTTTTTGTGATTTTGCGTTTTATTTTATTGCCGTGTTTGTGCGGTGCGCGGCCAAGGAGATAAAGGGTATCAAAACTCCAAAACACCGGCCAGATAACGGCTGCGCGGCTAAAGAATTTTCTTCTGGGGATTTGTTTTAAAAAAGCTTTTATTTCAAGCAGATTTTGGCAGGCTTCTCTTATCCAATAAAGCATAACGGGGTAAAGTTTTAAATAATTTTGTGTTTCAAGCAAATCTTGGGGCATAAGGTCTTGTTTTATTATTTGGTTTAAG
>JAZKZM010000299.1:0-7123 GCA_045612685.1 Elusimicrobiaceae bacterium | reverse complement strand
AAAATGAAAAAAACTATCTATGCCGTATCTTTAGTTTATGTTTGTTCTGTTTTTGCTATGGCTTTTCCGGCAAAAAATGATATTTACGGAGCTTTCCCAAATATCGCAAAAGAAACTAAAAATATATTAGTTTCCGTATATAATGAAGCACAAGAAAAAACTAAATCGCCAAAACAAATAAAAGCAGTTAATTTTGATGCTCAATTATTCAATGACTCTGTGGCAATTACTTCTGCAGAAAGTGAAATTGAATTGTGGAATGAATCATACGATACTACTCCTATGTTGTTTTTTTCCAGAATTGATAGTGGTGTGGCAACTTTGGATATGATTGTAAAAACAGTAGATAATGAAGTTTTATTTACTGCTCATATAGACCCAAGAAGTTTGGCTTCGCTTCAATTTGTGCCTGTAGTTATAAATCAGGAAAATAGAACCTCTAATATGTGGAATTCTTTTACCGGTGCTTTTGAATATGATGAAGAAGGCAATCTTCTTGCGGCAAGCCAGGCGGAAGATATTACCCCTGATAATAACCCGTTTGTTTATAACGGTGTTCAAGTTAATAGAGATATGCTTGACGGCCAGGGTTTAAGAACCCATAAGTTATATGCTCTTAAAGCAGGTTCTTATAATGTCTTTGTTAAAGCAACCTTAACTAACGGCCAAGAGGAAAGCACTTTTGTTAGCAATATCAGCGTATCAAATACTATGCCTATAGTCGGTGTTAACGATTATATTGCTAATAAATTTAAAGTTTCCTATTCTGCCAATAATATCATAGTTGAAAATGAATCGGCCCAAAAAGCGGATATTAAAGTTATTGATATTATGGGTAAGGAAGTTTCCTCTGTTAAATTAAACGATAGAGCCTCTATTGATATGTCCAGCAAAGCTGTTGGTGTTTATCTCGTAAATATCAAAGGCAAAAACTTTAACTTTACTAAAAAAGTTTTAGTTAAATAAGCCCTTTAGAATTTATTATAAAACCCCCGTTTTATAAGCGGGGGTTTTATTTTTTACCTTACATTTATATTGGCAGTTTGCTCTTAAAATAGTAAAATATAAATATATGATAAAATATTCAAATCTTTATAGCGTTCTTGCTACTACCGCTTATAAAAAGCCGGAAGCCCCTGCCATTATTTGTGATGGTAAAACTTGGAGTTATCACCAGCTTTTAATGAGTGTAGATAGAGCAAGCGATATGTTTTGGCAACATGGCGTGCGCGCCAATGATAAGGTGGCTTTAGCCCTTAGAAACGGCGTTGAAGTTATTATAACCAATTTTGCTCTATATAAAATAGGCGCGGTAGGCGTGCCTATAAACTTTATGATTTCTAAAGCAGAAGAAATCAAGTTTATTTTAAGCGACTGCAAGGCAAAAGCCGTTGTTACACAGGCAGAATTTTTGCGCCATTATGCCAAAGTTAAAAAAGATTTACCTGACTTAAATTATATTTTTTCAACGGATGAAATATCTTCAAGCGTCCAAGAATTAAACGACCCTGATATCAAACTTTTTTGGACGGCAGTTGAGGAAAGCAAATTTAATCCCCAAACTTTATCTGTAAAACCCGCGGCCGAAGATATTGCAATGATTTTATATACTTCCGGCACAACGGGTATGCCAAAAGGGGTAATGCTTACCCATAATAATTTCTTGTCAGATGTGCACTCTTTGGTAATTTCCTTTAAAATTACTGATGATGATGCAATGCTTTGTATTTTGCCAATGTTTCACACCCTTGCTTGGACGGCAAATGTTATTACGCCGCTTAGCCTTGGTTTAAAAATAGTTGTTATGGCAAATATTACGCCTGCTTCTGCCTGGCTGCACTTAATGGGTAAAGAAAAAGTTACCATTATGACGGCCGTTCCGCAGCTTTACAGCGTTTTATCAAAAGAAGCCAAAGGCCTTAAAAGATTATATTTGCAATATTGGGCTTTTAGAAAAGTGCGCTTTTGTATTTCCGGTGCTGCGCCTTTAAGCCAAGAAACAAAAGACCACTTTGAAAAACAACTCGGGCTTCCTATTTTAGAAGGTTATGGTTTAACCGAAACCAGCCCGGTCGTAAGTGTCAATACCGAAGAAAATAAAAAAGCAGGTTCTGTCGGTATAAATTTGCCTTATGTAAATGTCAAAATCATTGATGATAACGGCAAGGAACTTGGCCGCAACGAAGAAGGCGAAATTTGCGTAAAAGGCGAAAATGTTTTTAAAGGTTATTATAATAATCCCGCCGCTACAGCCGAAGTCTTTGATAAAGAGGGCTGGTTTAAAACCGGCGATATCGGCGTAGTTGATGATGAGGGCTTTATCTTTATTCGCGATAGAAAGAAAGATATGATTATCATTAAGGGTTTAAAAGTCTTCTCCGCACAAGTGGAACACGTTATAAATGATTACCCCGGCATTGAAGAATGTGCCGTTATCGGCGTGCCTGACGGCCACGGCGGCGAAATTATTAAACTTTATGCAGTAAAAAGAAAAGGTTATGATTTTGACGAAGCCGATTTTAGAAAATATCTAAAGAACAATTTAGATAACTATAAACGCCCAAGGGAAGTGGAATTTAGAGATTCCTTACCCAAAAATTCTCTTAGAAAAATTCTTAAAAAGGACCTTCGTAAAGAGGCCGTTGAAAAAATGAAAGAACGCCTTGCTACAATGTCCGCGGAAAATTAAGAGTTATACAAATGGAAAATCTTGCCAAAATTATACAGGACTTAGCGCCACAGGCCTATTATGTCGGTGGTGCAGTTCGTAATAGTTTGCTTAAAAAATACAGCACGGATATTGATATTGCTTTGCCCAAGCAAGATTTACTTGTCGTTTCAAAGGCCTTGGCGCGCAAATTAAAAGCCACCGCTTTTGAAATGGACGGCGAGTTCGGAGTGTGGCGTATTTCTTCCAAAAACGGCCCGCAAATTGATGTTTGTGCAATTATAGGTAAAGATATTAAGCAAGATTTAAAAAGGCGCGATTTCACTATTAACGCACTTGCCTGTCCCGTTTCAAAAGTCAAAAACATAAAAGTTAAAGATAAGTCTTATCTTTTTGTGCTAAAACCCGAAGATATTTTAGATTTAAATAAAGGTAAGCAAGATTTAAAAGCAAAAGTTATCCGCGCAAATAATAATCTTGTGTTTAAAGAAGACCCTTTGCGTTTGTTTAGGGCTTTTAGAACGGCGGCCCAACTTAATTTTAAAATTGCTCCTACTACTTTAACTTTAATTAAAAAATATTCCAAACTCTCCGCCCAACCGGCAGGCGAGCGTATTCAAGAAGAATTTAAAAAGATTTTTAAAGAAAAAAAGACTGCTTATTATCTTAAAGAAATGCAGGCCTGTGGCCTTTTTAAAGATTTACTGCCCGAACTTGAAAAGCAAAAATCTTGCGCTAAATGCTATTACGGAGATGGCGGCGTGTGGACGCATACTTTACTTGTTGTTGAGCGTATGGAGTTTTTGCTTGATAAAGTAAGCGAAATTTTTAAACCTTATGGTAAACAAATGGCGGCTATTGCGCAAGATAAAACCCTTTATAAAATGGCTGCCTTTTTACACGATATTGCAAAGCCCGCCACGGCTAAAATGATGAAAGGCCGACTTAGATTTTTTTATCACGAAGAAAAGGGCGCCTTTATGGCAAAAGAATTTCTTAAAAAATTAAAATATTCTAATGATGAAATAAAAATGATTTGCAAGATGATAGAATTTCACTTGCGCCCGAGCAATCTTGCAAGTAATGAAATTGTTACCGATAAAGGTATATACAAATTTTTTAAAGAGTTAGGCCCGGCAGGTTTACCAATGCTTCTTTTATGCTGGTCTGATTATACAAGTTATGTTAGCGCGGCCCAAACAAAAGCCCTTATTAAAAAAGCCCATGCGCCCGTTATGACTATTGAAGAAGCCCGCAAAAAAGAAAATGTCGGCAAAACTTTGCGCCACATGCAAATGCTTAATTTTCTTATTTCAAAATATTTTACGGAGAAGCAAAAAATTGTTTTGCCACCAAAATTGCTTGACGGCAAACAGGTTATGGAAATCCTAAATATCTCGCCAAGCCCTTTGGTGGGGGATATTTTGGAAAAACTTACCATTGCCCAAGTGGAAGGTAAAATTTCCGACGAACAAACCGCTAAAAATTGGCTTATAAAATATATAAAACCAACCTTGAAACCAACTAAAAATAAATAAAGGCTTGTATCTGGCGTAAAAAAGATATATAATTTGCCCCGGTTCTCAAATTTTGGTAAAATATATATAAGGTAAGGGTATATGCAAGAGGATAATAAAGTAGCCCAAGCTTATGATAGAGTCTTAGCCCGTGTTAAAGAAGTCTGCCTTAAAAACAATAGGGATTTTAGTAAAGTTAATATCCTTGTGGTAAGCAAATATGCAACCAAAGAACAAATTTGGCAGCTTTTAAGTAAAAGGCAAGTTTTTGCCATCGGGCAAAGCCAGCTAAAAGATACTTTAGAAAAATTTTTAAGTCCCGAGTTAAAAAACTTTAAAGTAAAAAAATTTTTTATAGGCCACTTGCAAACAAATAAAGCAGCCAAGGTTTTAGAATATTTTGATTTGATTTGCTCCCTTGATAGTTTGCACTTGGCAGAAGTTTTAAACAAACAAGCCCAAAAGCAAAATAAAAAAGCTTTTTGCCTTTTGCAAATTAAATTAACTGATAGAGAAACCCAAGGCGGATTAGATATTAAAGAAGTGCCTGCTTTTATTAAACAAGTTAAGGAACTTTACCCAAATATTGAACTTAAAGGGCTTATGGCAATAGCCCCGCAAGGAAGTGAGCAGGAAGTTAGGTCCGCTTTTAAAAAAGCAAAAGATATTTTTGATTGTTTTTTTAAGCCGCAGGATTACCTTTCCCTAGGGATGAGCAGTGATTTTGAAATTGCCTTGCAGCAGGGCAGTAATTTGATAAGAATAGGCAGTGCTGTTTTTGACTGATTTTAGGAGGATGTAATGATAATTAAAGTTCGCGCTATATCAACCAAAGGGGAAAATGAAGTCGTAAGCAGAATCGGCAGCGTGTTGAGAGTAAAAGTCTGCACGGAAAAAATTGATACAGAAGCAAATGATATTTTAAAAGTTTTTCTGGCAGAGTTTTTTGATGTTGATTCCAAATTGGTTAATATCGTAAAAGGCAATAAAGGTAAGGAAAAGACTATTGAAATCCGCGGACCGGACGAACAGGCTCTGCGTAAAATAATGGATGCTATTCCGTAAAAATTACTTTATTTGTTTAAGATAAAAGCCACTTTTCCTGATTTTCTTGAGAAGCGGCTTTTTTGCTATACTATAAGTATAAATATATATGGAGGTGTTTTTATGAAAGCTTTTAAAATTTTAATAGGCGTTATTATATTTTTTATTCTTGCTGCCATAATCGGTTTAGGTTGGCAATGGCTTTTTGCCCAATTTTTGCCTAATGACTTATATTCAACTTTGACGGCAGTTCATAGTGTTGGTGTTAAACCTTTAAGCATAAGTTCAAGCATTTGCGGCATTTTAGGTATGATTTGCTCTTACGGCCTTTGCACTTATACAATTAAATTATAATGAGAATTATACTTGCCTCTGCCTCGCCTAGAAGGCAGGATATTTTAAAAAGGCTTGGCTATAAATTTGATGTTATCAGTTCCGCCATTGCGGAAACAACAACAAAAAAACGCCCCTTTGCCGTAGTTAAAGACCTTGCTTTAAAAAAGGCCTTTAGCGTGGCGGATTTATATCCAGATGCCTTGGTTATTGCGGGCGATACTCTTGTTTATTGTAAAGGTGAAATTCTTGGCAAGCCAAAGGACCAAAAAGATGCCTTGCGCCTTTTAAATAAAGAAAACGGCTCTTGGCAGCGGGTTTATAGCGGGCTTGCTTTAGTTTGTAAAAATAAAAAGCAGATACTTTGCGGCTATGATGTAAGTTGGTGCAAAGCGCGCAAATTAAGTGCGGAAACTTTGCAAAATTTATCTTTTAAACATTTAGATAAAGCCGGCGCTTATGCTATGCAGGATAAAAACGATATGTTTATAGAAAGAGTGCTTGGCTCTAAAGATAATGTGGTTGGTTTTCCAAGTGAACTTTTTAAGGAGATGATTAAAAAATTATGAAGACAGATATTTTAATAATCGGCTGCGGGCCAAGTGCTTTGAGCGCGGCTTTATATACTTTAAGGGCAGGTTTAAAAACAACTATTCTTGCCGGTGCTGCGCCCGGCGGGCAACTTTTGCAGACAAATGATATAGAAAATTATGCCGGTTTTGTTAATCCTATCAGCGGTTTTGAACTTATGGATAATATGCAAAAGCAGGCAAAAAGACTTGGTGCCGAAATTATGACCGAAACTGCTGCCAAAGTTGACACTCAAAATAAAAAAATTATTTGCAGTAGCGGTGCCGAGTTTGAATATCTTTCTTTAATTATCGCCACAGGTGCAAGCGCCAGATGGCTTAATATCGCAGGCGAAGATAAATTTAAAGGCAAAGGCGTTAGCGCTTGTGCTACTTGTGATGGTTTCTTTTTTAAAGGCAAAGAGGTTTGCGTTGTCGGCGGGGGAAATACCGCTTTTGAAGATGCCCTCTTTTTAACAAATTTCTGCCCCAAAGTTTATTTAGTCCATAGACGCGACGGCTTTAGAGCAGATGCTAAAAATATTAAAGCAGCCAAAGATAACCCCAAAATTGAAATGATTATCCCTGCCGTTGTGGATTCTCTTGAAGGCACTGAAGCCGGATTAGAAGCCGTCGTCTTAAAAAATCCCCAAACGGAAGAAAAAAAGACAATCAAGGTTCAAGGTGTTTTTGTGGCAATCGGTTCTGTTCCGCAAACTGCTTTCTTAAAAGATAGCGGCGTTTTACTTAACGAAGCCGGCCAAGTTCTTGTAAACGAAAGGGCGCAAACAAATATTGAAGGCGTTTTTGCTTCCGGCGATTGCACTAATACGCTTTACCGCCAGGCAATTGTGGCAGCGGGAAGTGGCGCTAAAGCCGGAATAGAGGCTGCCGCCCACGCCAATCTTCTAAAATAGTTTTTGCTTCGGCTTTTGCGTTTATATTGCGTTGCGCGTCGCTCACATATGCGGGGCTGCCGCCCGCTCGGGATA
>JAZKZM010000298.1:0-2447 GCA_045612685.1 Elusimicrobiaceae bacterium | reverse complement strand
AATTTCAATGATTTATCTTTGCAAGAAAAACTTGCCCAAACAATTTTTATTGCTACCGATATTGATACCGCGCATAAATACCAAAGCGCTATTGAAAAAGGCCTTGTCGGCGGGGTTTTGATACAATGGGGCAATTATTCCCTTGAAGAAACAAAAGACCTTATTGATAAAATGCAAGGGTGGGCAAAAAAAAGTCCAAAAGGTTTACCTTTGCTTATCGCTATTGATTATGAAGGCGGAACGGTTTACACACCTATCACTTTAGGTTTTCCTTATTTACCTACAAATATGCTGCTTGCCGCGGCAAATAATCCAATGGATACAACAACTCTTTTTTATATCGTAGCTACCGAGTTAAAAAATGCCGGTGTCAATATAAATTTTTCACCTGTAATAGATGTAAACAATAACCCTTCTAACCCGATTATCGGCGTGCGCAGTTTCGGTTCTAACACTAAAATTGTTTCAGATATGGGCCTTGCCGTAATAACAGGTATGCAAAAAGCAGGTGTTATGGCAGTAGCAAAGCACTTTCCCGGCCATGGCGAAACCGCGCTAGACAGTCATTATGAAACCCCGCACTTTACACAAAACAAAGAAGCCTTTGAAAAAATACATTTGCCCCCCTTTCAAGAAGCCATAAAAGGCAGCGTTATGGGTATTATGACTGCCCACATTATTTATGATTTTTTAGACGATAAAAACCCGGCCACTTTCAGCCCTGCTATTATGAATGATTTGCTTAAAAAACGGCTTGGTTTTAAAGGAATAATAATTTCCGATAGTCTTGATATGCAAGGCGCAAGCAAAACAGGTAATATTACAAATGCCGCTTTGCAATCTTTAATCAGCGGTGTTGATATTGTTTTAACAAGCCGCCAAAATCCGGCTATAACAAACAGCGAACTTTTAAAACAAGTCAACAAAACCCTTCCTAAAGCAAGAGTGGAAGAGGCCGCACAAAAAGTTTTCAATCTAAAAAAGCAACTTGGCCTTTTTGAAGAAAACAAACCAAGTATGCCGATAAAATCTTCGCTTGAGGCTTATAATTATTTTGCGCAAAAACTTTCAAATCAAGGTGTTTCCGTAATCAGAACGGAAGAAAATTTTATTCCTTTTAAAACAGAAAAACAAAACCCCAAACTTTGCACTATTTTATTTTCCCCCACACGCTTTGCCGACCAACTTACCAATTTTTCCGCCCCGTTTATAGAGAAAAATTGGCAAGTTAAATATTATAATGCTTCTATGCGCCCGCAAGCAAAAGATATTGAGCGCGCAAAAACTTGTATGAAAGATGCGGATTTAGTTGTAGTCGGTTCTTTACAATGGGCCGATAAATCTTTAATAAGCCAAAAAAGTGCTATAAAACAACTTGTTAAAATAAATCCCGATATTGTTTTGCTTTCTTTAATGAGTCCCTACGATATCAAAAATTATCCGGAAATTAAAAATATAATTGCTATGTATGGAGTAAGCAAATTTTCTTCTAAGGCAGCAGCAAATATTATTCTTGGCAATATTGAAGCAAAAGGCAAAGCCCCGGTTAATTTGAAATAAATTTTTCTATTTTATTAAATAATAATTCCAACCGGTAGTGCCGGAATTTCCTATTTGTTCCCCGCCCATAGATTGACAAACAGAATTTGCCGTATCATTTGTAGGTTTTGCAAAACAATAGCGTTTTCCTTGTTCATAATGAATATCTATTGCGCTTATATAATCTTTTAAGAAATGAACATAAGCTATTTGATTTTCTGCATTAATAAACTGGATATTTGAAAAATCATCAAATATTCCAAGTTGTCCGAAATCACAAGAATAATAATCATATTCACTATGGGAATAATGGGTGCAAGAATTATTTAAAGGCAAACTTAAATCTAAATCGCTAAAACTTGTTGCGTAATTACCATTAGCCAAGATATAAGCCTGCTGGGCCTGATAGATACTTTCAACCAAGGGAATCCCTTTATGCAAATTAGCTTTTAAAACTGCTTTTTGGTATTGAGGAACGGCTATTGCCACCAAGATACCGATTATTAAAACTACAACTAATAACTCTATTAATGTAAATGCGCGGTTTTTCATAAAAACACCTCTTTTTTGATTAAACTTACAAAAGTAGTTTATCAAAAAAAAAAAAATAAGCAAGACTTTTTAACTCTTCGTCCTACAAAAGCCCTCTATCTTTTTCTTTGAAAAAGTGTTTTATTTGCTACTCTTTAGACAAATTTTGTTCTCTTTTGGCGATTTTTCAGCAAAAATAAAAGGTGCACAAACAAGTTTTTTACAAAAAACTTGATTTTCAAAAAAAAAAAAAATAAAATTGAATTATCAAAAGAAAGGAGAGATGCTGAGCAAAAACACCTCAGCATGACGATTAATAATTAATAAAATCGTCATCCCGAAAGGTCTTTGTTCGGAATCTTCACCGCTAAATATAG
>JAZKZM010000297.1:0-9611 GCA_045612685.1 Elusimicrobiaceae bacterium | reverse complement strand
GGCAAGGTCTTCGCCTGCGTATTTGGCGTTAATTTCATCTCTTTCGGTAATTTTGCGGACTTTAAATTGCGGAATCATACGATTAACAATATAATATTTATCTGTTTTATCATCTGTAGGGCCGGAAATAATTAAAGGAGTTCTTGCTTCGTCAATTAAAATGGAGTCCACTTCGTCAACAATACAAAAGTTTAAAGGGCGTTGAACTCTATCTTGTGCGCGAACGACCATATTATCTCTTAAGTAGTCAAAACCGAGTTCATTGTTGGTAACATAGGTAATATCTTTTTTATACATTTCCTGTCTTTCTGGATTAGCCATATCGTGGCTGATAAAACCAACACTAAGACCTAAAAATTCGTGAATAGGACCCATCCATTCTCTATCGCGTTTGGCAAGATAATCGTTAACGGTAACAACATGCACGCCTTTGCCTGTTAAAGCATTTAAGTAGGAAGGCAAAGTAGCAACTAAGGTTTTACCTTCGCCGGTGCGCATTTCGGCAATTTTGCCTTGGTGCAAAACCATACCGCCAAGCAACTGAACATCATAATGGCGAAGACCTAAAACTCTTTTGGCTGCTTCTCTGACTACGGCGAATGCTTCCGGCAAAACATCATCAAGGGTTTGGCCTTTGGCAAGTCTGTCTTTAAATTCTTGAGTTTTATTTCTTAACTCTTCATCTGTTAAGGGGGTTATTGTTTTTTCTAAATCGTTTATTTTTTTAACGATAGGGGCAAGTTTTTTTAATTGCCTTTCGCTTTTTGTTCCGATAACTTTTTCTATTAAACTTGTCATTATAAAACCTCTTTATTTTACTGCACTGAATGTGCTGGGATTAAACGGAGATAAAGCCCTAAGCCTGCTGACGATTTTGGGCATAACCTCTAAAACTTTTTGGACTTCTTCAATCGTATTATAACGGCTTAAAGAAAATCTTATTGAGCCGTGCGCAAATTGAAAAGGAACTTGCATTGCTCTTAATACATGCGACGGCTCAAGAGAGCCGGAAGTGCAAGCTGAACCTGAAGATGCGCAAATGCCATATTCATCAAGCATCATCAAAATTGATTCACCTTCAATATAACCAAAACTGATATTGGTGGTATTGGGAACGCGGTTTTCTCTATCACCGTTGACTTTAGTGTTTTCAATAGCGCTTGTAAGGCCGGCTTCTAAAGTATCTCTAAGTGCAGAAAGTTTAGCAGAGTCTTTTAAATGTTCTTTTGCAAGAAGAGCCGCTTTACCAAAACCAACAATACCCGGCACATTTTCCGTGCCGGCGCGGCGTAATTTTTCCTGATGGCCGCCAATCATAAAAGGCATAAATCTTGTGCCGGTTTTTATATATAAACCGCCAACACCTTTAGGTCCGTTGATTTTGTGGGAAGAAAAAGACATTAAATCAATATCTGTTTCTTTTACATCAGTTGCTATTTTGCCAAGCGCTTGCACGCCGTCTGTATGAAAAAGCGCGCCGTATTCGTGTGAGATTTTGGCAATTTCTTTTACAGGAAAAATTGTTCCCGTTTCGCTATTAGCCCACATAACAGATACTAAAGCCGTTTCATTATCAATAAGTTTTTTGAAACTTTCCATATCAAAACGGCCGTTTGTATCAACACCGATAAAATCAACTCTATAACCTTGGGAAGCAAGTTTTTTGAAAACTTCTAAAACAGCAGGGTGTTCCACCGCAGAAGTGATGATATGTTTTTTATTTGGATAACTTCTGACGGAAGAATAAATTGCCGTGCTGTCTGATTCCGTGCCGCCGGAAGTAAAAACAACTTCCTGCGGTGCGGCATTAATCAAAGAGGCAACTTGCGCTCTTGCTTTTTCTATAGCCCTTTTATTTGAACCGCCGAAAGTATGCATACTTGAAGCATTGCCGTATTTTTCACAAAAATAAGGCAACATTTCTTCAAGAACTTCGGGTGCGGTGCGGGTTGTGGCATTGTTATCAAAATAAATTACATTCATGCTTGGCGAACCTCTAAAGAAGAATCAAGTTTTTCTTTTAACACTTTTTCTACAAAAGATTTTATTGTGTTTTGCGCGTTAACGCAACCGCCGCACATACCAAGCATGCGAACGGAAATTATATTGCCTTGTATATCAACAAGTTCTATACTTCCGCCATCTAAATTAAGGCGCGGTTTAACTTCTTCGTTTAAAACTTTTTCAACTTCTTTTATTTTTTCAACGATAGTTAAATCTTTAAATTGTTTTTTGGCAGGTAAAGGATTTTCACAAGATAAAACTTTATTTAAAATATTTTGAATTTCCGCCTTGCATTTGCCGCAAGCACCGCCTGCTTTAGTAAAGTGGGTAATATCTTCTACCGAAGTCAATTTGTTTGTGTGAATTGCTTTAATGATAGTTTCTTCGCTGACATTAAAACATTTGCAGACGATTTTTGAAGAACTTTCCTGCTCGTAAACAACAGGTTTGCCGCCTTGTTTATAACTTTGAATTGCGGCTTCAAGTGCTTCCATACCCATAACGGAGCAGTGCATTTTTTCTTCGGGAAGAGAGCCCAGTTCGCTAGCAATATCCTGATTTGTAATTTTTGAGGCTTCTTCCAAAGTTTTACCGATAATCATTTCTGTTAATACGGAAGAAGACGCAATAGCACTGGCACAACCGAAAGTTAAAAATTTCGCATCTTTAATAACTTGTGTTTCTTTATCAATTTTTAAAGTTAATTTTAAAGCATCTCCGCAGACAAGACTGCCGACTTGACCTGTAGCGTCGGCATCTTTAATTTCACCGGCATTTTTTGGATTTTTAAAGTGTTCCATCACTTTATCTGTATATTCCCACATATTCTAAAACTCCCTCTTAATGATATTATATATTATTTATATGTTATATGGAAGAAAAATCGCATTTTAAAAACCACACTTTAAGGCCATTTTAAAACTATACTTTAAAAACTTAAAAACGGCAAAATAAAAACCGCAGATATTATTTTCTGCGGCTTTAAATTTTAAATGCTACAAGTTTTAAAATTTACAAATAAAAAGGGTGGATGACGAGATTTGAACCCGCGACCTCCGCTTCCACAGAGCGGCGCTCTAACCAGCTGAGCTACATCCACCATAAATCTTGGTCTTTATATTTTAACATTTTGTGCGCCGTTTTGGCAAATATAGCAAAATCATCCGCTTAGGCAAATTTTTATTAATTATATTTAAGCAATTTTTAAAGGCTAATTAAGTTCATATGTATTATAAGAATTTGCATAACCTTGCGGGGTCCAAGTGTTGCCGGTTCCGCTTTCTTGGCCTAAAGAAGAACAAAGATTTTTTGCTCTGTTATTGCCAACTTGGGCAGAACAATAACCTTTTCTATCAGTCTCTTGATAATCATGCGCAAAAAAAGCTTTAGAATATATTACCGATAAATCGTTTTTCCCACAATTGATAAGACCATACTGATATGGAGAACTTATAGACATACAACAAAACATTTTGTCATTAGAAACACAATTATAGGCCTCACTTGTATAAGAATTTTGGAAATCACTCGGCATAGTAAAAGATAAATCACTAAAATTTTTGGTTGCTTTGCCGTTTGCTAAATAATATTCGTCATAAGCATCCGTTAGAGATTGGGCCATACTTTGATATTTCATAAAATCTGCTTTATCAACTGCTTTTTGATATTGCGGAACAGCAATGGCTGCTAAAATGCCTATTATTAAAACAACTACTAATAACTCTATTAATGTAAATGCGTGGTTTTTCATAAAAACACCTCTTTTTTATTCAAAATTGATAAAAGTAGTTTAGCAAAAAAAAAAAAATAAGCAAGACTTCTTTTAACTCTTCGTCCTACAAAAGCGCGCTGGCTTTTGCTTTGCAAAAGCAATTTTCCGCGCCACACTTTTTACAAAATTTGTTCTCTTTTTGCGATTTTTCAGCGAAAAAAAGACGGCACAAACAAGTTTTTACAAAAAACTTGATTTTCAAAAAAAAAAAAATAAAATTGAATTTGTAAAGTCTAATAAATAAAAGACAAAAAGGATAGATGCTGAGCAAAAACACCTCAGCATGACCAATTGATAGGAGAAAATAAAAAATGAAAAAAGGTTTTACTTTAATTGAATTGTTAGTAGTAGTTCTTATTATCGGTATTTTGGCGGCTATCGCCGTGCCGCAGTATCAAAGAGCCGTTTGGAAAGCGAACTTACATAAAGGAATATTTTTAGTAGAAAGTTTATATGAAGCCCAAGAATCTTATTTTTTAACACATGGATCTTATGCCACGGATATTGATGCCCTTGATGTTTCTATACCCAAAAATGATTCTTGTGTAAAAACACAAAATAATGATTTTTCCCGTTATAAATGCGACTTTGGTGTTATAGGTATTTATGATAACTTTTCAAATCTGCAATATCAAGATAATAAAGGGCAATATATTGCCTATTTACATGTGTTAAAAGATCATGATGTTGGAAGTTTTACTTTTGAAAAAGGAAAAAGATATTGCTTTGCTTGGCCAACAAGACAAGCCGTTTTAGATGTATGTCAAAATATGGGCGGTGTAGAAGTTTCCCGACCGGAAGGAAGTTGGGTTAAATACGAATTGCCATAATTAAAGCCCTCAATTTTGAGGGCTTTTTTATTTGTAAATTTGTTAAACAGAGCAAATCAAGGCATAGTATTTTTGAGGAAATTTTAACTTTTATTTCAAACGAGGTATACCCCGAGTGGCTGGCAACACAAAGTTTGTGCCCACGGCCCCGCGTATCCGAAGTTTGAAAAAAATTAAAATTTGTTTTTAAAGAACTAAAACAGAGCATATTATTTGGCAAGGATTTTTTAGGTGCGGTAAAACCGCACCGACCTATTTTTTATTTTCTTTAAGGCAAGGTATACCAAGAGGGGACGGCAGTCCCGAGTATCCGAAGCCTTAAAAAAATAAAAAAGAGGAAAAAAGCCGAAGCTAAAATATTTTCTCAAAGAAGGAAGGTTCGTCTTCCAAAGTCTTGGCAAATTCTTCCAAAGCACCCTTCTGCTTTTTGCTTAATTTCTTTGGAACATTGATATTTAAAATTACTTTTAAATTGCCTTTTTTGCCTTCTTTACCGAGGACGGGCATACCTTGTTTTTCCAAAACAACTTGGCTGCCGTGGACGGAGCCGGCGGGAATAACTAAGTTAACTTCTTCCTGCTTTAAATTTTTAACTTTTATTCTATCGCCGAAAACGGCTTGCGGAAAAGTAATTGTTTTTTCAATAATTAAATCGTCGCCGTCTCTTTGGAAAGTTTTATTTCTTTTGACGGAAATTTCTACATATAAATCGCCATAACCGCCGTCGTTTGTGCCGATATCGCCGCCATTATTTACACGGAGCAAAACGCCGTCTTTAACACCTTTTGGTATTTTAAGAGTGATTGTGTTTGTATGTTTCTGGCGACCGCTACCGCGGCAGGCTTTGCAAGGTTTTTCCAAAATAGAGCCTTGGCCGCCGCAATCGGGGCAGGGCTGGCGCATAGAAAAGAAACCTTGACTAAATTGAACTACGCCGGAACCTTTACAAGTGGGGCAAGTTTTGCGGCCGGAGCCTTCTTCTGCACCGCTGCCGTGGCAAGTATCGCAAGTATCAATTCTTTCATAGGAAACTTCCTGTTCTACGCCGTCATAGGCTTCTTCAAGAGAAACGGAGACTTCCTGCTTAATATCATTACCCCTTTGTGCGCGGGGGCGTCTTCTTGCGCCGCCGCCGAAACTGCCGCCGAATAAATCGCCGAAAACGGAACTAAAAACATCTTCAAAACCGCCAAAACCGCCCGCGTGAAAGCCACCTGCGCCCATATTTACGCCTTCTGCGCCGTAGGTATCATACATCTGTCTTTTTTGGGGGTCGCTTAAAACTTCATAGGCCTCATTTATTTGTTTAAATTTTTCTTCTGCTTCTTGATTACCGGGGTTTCTGTCGGGGTGATATTTCATTGCAAGTTTGCGGTAAGCACTTTTTAATTCACTTTCTGTTGCTGTTCTTTGAACGCCAAGGGTATTATAATAATCTTTCTTGTTTGCCATTTTTGCCACTCTTTTAAAAACTAAGTGCCGCAGTTTACAATAAGAAACCGCGGCACTTTTTCAAACTATCTTTTATTTATTGTCAACGACTTCTGCTTCAACTACATCATCTTTTTTAGGTGCTTCTTGCTGTGCGCCTTGGGCTTGCGCGCCTGCTTGGGCGCCGGCACCGGCTGCTTGGGCTTTGGCTTGAGATTCTTTATAAATAATCTCACCTAATTTTTGACTTGCCATTAAAGCATTGTCTTTGGCTGTTTTGATTCTTTGAGTATCATCAGATTTGATTGCTTCTTTAAGTTCGCTTAAAGCCTGGTCAATTTTAAGTCTTTCATCTTGAGGGACTTTATCGCCGTGTTCTCTAAGAGCTTTTTCTGTTTGATACAAGACGCCGTCGGCTTCGTTTTTGGCTTCAATTCTTTCTTTGGTCTTTTTATCTTCTTCGGCAAATTGTTCGGCCTGTTTAACGAAGTTATTAACTTCAGCTTCACTTAATTTATTAGGTGCGCTGATGGTAATATGTTGTTCCTTTTGTGTGCCAAGATCTTTGGCGGAAACTTTCAAAATACCGTTTGCGTCAATATCAAAGGTAACTTCAATTTGAGGAACGCCGCGCGGTGCAGGCGGAATACCGTCAAGGTCAAATTTGCCGAGTGGCACATTGTCTTTTGCCATAGGTCTTTCGCCCTGTAAAACATTAACGGTTACAGCCGGTTGATTATCTGCTGCGGTGGAGAAAACTTGTGTTTTCTTTGTCGGAATAGTTGTGTTTCTTTCAATAAGTTTTGTAAACACACCACCTAAAGTTTCAAGACCGAGTGATAACGGGGTGACATCTAACAAAAGAATATCTTTAACATCACCTGTTAAAACACCTGCTTGAATTGCTGCACCGTCTGCCACACATTCCATAGGGTCAACGCCGCGTTCAATTTTCTTGCCGACATGTTTTTCAACATATTCTTGAACGATAGGCATGCGGGTAGGACCACCGACCATAATGATTTTATCAATATTATTCATTGATAAACCGCTATCGCTGACTGCTCTATCAATAGAAGCGCCGCATCTTTCAACCGTCGGGCGGACCAAACTTTCAAGTTTGGCTCTTGATAAAGTCATTTGTAAATGTTTAGGACCGTTTTGGTCTGCTGTGATAAACGGCAAATTGATTTCGGTTTCCATTGTGGTGGAAAGTTCAATTTTTGCTTTTTCAGCACCGTCTTTAAGACGCATCATTGCTTGTTTATCTTTTGATAAATCAATGCCGTTTTCTTTTCTAAATTCGCTAACTATCCAATCAATAATGGCATTATCCATATCGGTTCCGCCGAGTTTGGTGTCCCCGGAAGTTGCAAGAACGCTGAAAGTGCCTTCTGCACCCATTTCCATAATGGTAACATCCAAGGTGCCGCCACCGAGGTCAAAAACCAAAACTTTTTGTTCTTTACCGAGTTTATCAATACCAAAAGCAAGAGCGGCTGCTGTCGGTTCGTTAACCAAGCGGACAACTTCAAGACCGGCAATTTTACCTGCATCTTTTGTTGCTTGGCGTTGGTTATCGTTAAAGTAAGCAGGAACGGTGATAACTGCTTTTTCTACTGTTGTACCAAGGAAGGCTTCGGCATCTTTTTTAACTTTCTGCAAAACGAAAGCGGAAAGTTGTTGAGGTGTAAATTCATTACCGCGCAAATTAAATTTAAAGTTTTCACCCATTTTGCGTTTGAAAGCAGTTGCAGTGCCTTCCGGATTTAAAACGGCTTGTTTTCTTGCCGGTTCACCGACGAGTCTTTGACCGTCTTTTGTAAAAGCGACATAAGAAGGAAATGCTTTACCGCCGATAGAGTTGCCTTCTGCTGAAGGAATAATGGTCGGCTTGCCGCCTTCCATAACCGCTGCTGCGGTGTTAGATGTTCCTAAATCAATACCAATAATTTTAGACATAATTATTTCTCCTTGTGTTTATTTTGTTGTATATCTTGTTTTACTGCTTGTGGGTCTTCTTCCGGTGCTTTACCGACAACGACTTGCGCCGGACGGATAACCCTATCACCCATTTTTACCCCGCTTGAAATTTCTTCAAGAACAAGGCCGTCATCTTTAGGCGCGCAAGGGATGGTTGTTATAACTTCTTGGGTCATAGCGTCATAAGGTTTGCCTTTGGCACTGATAATTTGAACCCCTTGGGCTTTAAAGATTTTTGCAAATTCCTCAAATATCATTTTGAGGCCTTGCTTGATATTTTCTATATCGGCGTTTTTATTTTCTGCCTGTTTTTTTGCTTTTAACAAAACATCATATAAGGAAAGAAAACTAAGTATAACTTCTGTTTTGCCAAAATTAATAAGTTCAGGTTTTTCTTTTTCAACACGCTTTCTATAGTTTTCAAAATCCGCTTGCAGACGGACAAGTTGCCCTAAATATAAGGCGGCTTTATCTTCTTTTGGCTCGGGATTTTGTTCTTCCTGGCAAGAATCTTCACAAACTTCTTGCGGAAGGTCTTGTTCTTCTTCTACAAATTGCTCCTCTTTTTTATTATGTTTACTCATAGTTCGTCCTTATGGTCTTCAAGTGATGCCTGCCAATTTTGTATTGTCATACCAAGCATATCGCTTACGAAATTGACTAGCGACATCATCCTTGTATATTCCATGTGTTTTGGCCCGACTATTCCAAGCAGGCCGATTGTTCTATCCCCCACACTATAAGAAGAGGTTATAATACTAAGGTTTTTAAGTTCGCTGAGTTCGTTTTCAGAGCCGATACTTACACTAACCTTTTTGCCTTTACTGTTTTTTAATTCCTGCATTTTTTCACCAAGCAGGCCGGCAAATCTATCGCGTTCTTCTATAACGCGCATCATTTTGCTTAACTCATTATATTCATCTGAGGAGACATTATCCAAAAGGGAACTCATGCCCTCTATATATAGTTGTTCGCTGTAGTTTTGCTGCATTACCATATCTTTTAGGATTTTGCAGGCAAGCTCGCAGAACCCGTCTTCATCAGTGTTGCCGTGGCGCAGGTTTTCCCATAAAACGCGCTGCGCATTACGCAAGGTTAAGCCTGAAATTTGCTCATTTATATAGGCATTTAACATTAATAGTTTCGTAGGGATTACTATTCTATTTACCCTAACAGGCCAATGTTTAACAACGCCTTCTCCCGTCACTAAAACTGCTAAGATATTGCAAGGACCAAGCGGCAAGAAATCAAGTCTTTGCACGACACTATCTTGCACATTACTTGTAAACACAAAGCCCGCGCTATGCGTCATAGCTGATAGCATGCGGCATGTGTGCACGAGAACGCGGTTAATCTCTTCATTATTTTGAGCGTATTCTTGTTCTATTCTTTGGCGCTCTTTTAAGGCAATCTTTTGTATTTTAGATAAATAATCTACATAATACCTATAGGCCTTATCTGTGGGGATTCTTCCCCCGGAAGAGTGCACTTGGTGAAGGTAGCCTTCATCTTCAAGTTTCTTCATTGCGTTTCTAATCGTGGCACTGGATACGCCCGGCAGCCCCTTTTGGGCCACTAGTTCTGAGCCTACC
>JAZKZM010000296.1:0-2377 GCA_045612685.1 Elusimicrobiaceae bacterium | reverse complement strand
GACAAGATTTATAATGTAATTGACGATGCCGTTTTTGATTTACGATATTATTCGCCCTACAATTTTACCGGTGCAAAAATAAACGGCTATAAAGCACCCGTTGCCTATATGACAAAAGAAGCTCTTAGCGCGCTTGCTGTTGCGGCAGATGATTTGCGCAAGCAAGGTTATAGAATTTTGGTTTGGGATTCTTACCGCCCGCAAAAAGCCGTTGATAATTTTGTTGCTTGGATAAATAACCCAAACAACCCGGGCGATAAAAGTTTTTACCCTGATTTAGAAAAATCCGATTTAATTGCCGGTGATTATATAATGCCAAAATCCGGCCATACCCGCGGCAGCACTATTGATTTAACTATTATTAAAAAAGACGGCTCTTTTGTTGATATGGGCGGAACTTTTGATTTATTTTCCGAAATTTCCCACCCCGACTATAAAAAACTTACCAAAAAGCAAAAAAAGAACCGCAAAATTTTGCGTGATGCTATGGTAAAAGCCGGTTTTAAGCCTTTAGAATCTGAGTGGTGGCACTTTACTTTAAAAGACGAACCTTACACAGATACTTATTTTAATTTTGATGTTGAGTAAAATATGGATATAAATTATTTACTTTTACTGCAAAATTTCCGCAATTCAACAAATGATATTTTGACGCCGTTTATGAATAGTATTTCGGACTTTGGCGAATATTATTTGTTTTTAATAGTGGCTTTTCTTTATTGGTGTTATGATAAAAGACGCGGGCTTTTGACCTTGGCTGCTTTATATTTATCGCTTGCGCTATCTGCTGTTATTAAATTAACGGCCTGCGTTTACCGCCCGTGGATAAAGGACCCGCGCATTATACCTGCCGGCAAATTGCCGGGCAGTTATTCTTTCCCAAGCGGGCATACGACTATGGCAACGCCAATGTATCTTGGCTCGGCTATCATTTTTTGGCAAAAGAAGAAAACAAAAATCTTAGCGGTAATTTGTATTATTTTGGCTTTGTTAACAGGTTTTTCGCGCAATTATTTAGGCGTGCATACACCGCAAGATGTTATTGTGGGTTTGTTGCTTAGCATTGCTTGTGTATATTCCGTTTGGAAAACTGGCGCTTATCTGCAAAAATATCCCCCAAAAGAAAATAAAGTTTTATTTATAACTGCAATATTTTGCGTGTTGGCTTTTATTTTTATTTTATATAAATCTTATCCTATGGATTATATTGACGGCAAATTGCTTGTTAACCCTAAAAAAGCACTTAGTCATGGTTATTTTTCTATCGGTTCTTTGTTTGCTTTTTGTATCGCGCGTTATATTGAAAAAACTTGGATTAAATTTAAAGAAACAGGCCTAAATCTTAAGGGTTGTGCTTGCGGTTTTGCCGGTTTAGTTATTCTTTTTATACTGATAACTTATACAAGTAAACCTTTAAAACATTTGCTCGGTTCCGATTGGGGCAGAGGTGCTTATGCTTTTTGTTTGGTTTTTTATATCGTCGCCCTTTATCCGCTGATAATAAAATTAATTTTTGCTAAAAAGAAATAATTTGTTTTTAGTTATTTAAAATTTAATTTCCATTGAAAGAAGCGCAAACTTCTGTTCCGACATCAGTAATGCCATAGCAATTCCATTCACGTTCAATTTTGGTAGTATTGTTATATACTTTACCTATATATAAATCTTTATTTTGGCACCATACTGATTTATTGCCGGTGTCAGTTATATGCACCCCGCAAGAAGAGCCGTCTTCATAATAAGCAGCTATATGGTCTGCCTGTGTCATCCAATCATGTTTCTTAAATTCTACCGCTTCTTTTGTTATATCAATATCAAGCAAGCGCACATCATTTGGCCAAGTTCCATTTGTAAGTTCATATATTTTTGCTGCTTTATAGAGGGCATTTCCCCTAATTTCAAGTTGTGTTAAGTGTGCTTTTACAACAGCTTTTTGATATTGCGGAACGGCAATTGACGCCAAAATGCCAATTATTAAAACAACTACTAATAATTCTATTAATGTAAAGGCTTGGTTTTTCATAAACTTCCCTCTTGTTTTGATTAAATTTATAAATAAACTTTATCAAAAAAAAAAAAAATAAGCAAGACTTTTCTAAAACATCGTCCTACAAAAGTGTTTTGGCTTTTGCGTTGCAAAAGCAATTTTGTTTGCTACTCTTTTTGTAAAATTTTTTCTATTTTGATTTTATTTCAGCGAAGATTTTGCGGTTCAAATTTGCTAAAACAGAACAAAATTTTTTGGCAAGGATTTTGGAAATAGTTTTAATTTTTCGCTTTAAATAAAATTAAAGCAGAGCAAATTGTTTTTTGCAAGGATTTTGGAAATAGTTTTAATTTTTTTAGAAATGAGGTATACCTAGAGCGGGTGGCAACC
>JAZKZM010000295.1:0-2609 GCA_045612685.1 Elusimicrobiaceae bacterium | reverse complement strand
TACACTTATTGAATTATTAGTTGTAGTTCTTATTATCGGTATTTTGGCAGCAATTGCTGTGCCACAATACCAAAAAGCAGTTGCAAAGAGCCGAGCATCTCAATTATTTACGGCAAGCAAAACCCTATTAGATGCTAGCCGTGCATATTATTTGCAAAATGGAAAATATACAAAAAAATTAGAAGATTTAGATATCGGCTTTGCTAATTCTTCAGGAAATACCATTTATTTTCAAAATAATATTCATTCGTGTGATATTTCTACTGGCATTTATGTCAGCTGCTCTATGCTTTCACCTCATGTTGTAATATTAAGATATTATGATTCTGATAGAACTAATTGTTATTCTTATGGAACTGATAATTATAAAGGTGATCCTATTTGTCAAATACTGACAGGGAAACAAAATTATATACAAAATTGTAGCGATTCATACCCTTGCCGTATTTATAGTTTTTAAAAAATAAATCTACACAAAAATATCCCCCGGGTAAAATTGACCGGGGGATATTTAATTCAGACCAAAAATTTCTACTTAGAATTTGACGCCGAATTTTAAAAGTAAAGAAGCGCTGCTTAAATATTCAGTTTTGTCGTCAAATTTTTCTTTATCAATTTGCCAGGCATTAAATCTTGCTTCGCCGCCGATAAAGAAAATATCATTTAAATCTGCTTCAACACCAAGACCGGCATAAGCGGCTGGTTTTGTGCAAGATTCAGAAGAGCCGTCTGCTTTGCCTTTATATTTTGCCATACCGGCACCTAAAGGAATATAAAATCTTGTTTTTGCTTCAGGCGTAAAAGTAAATCTCATAGCAACCATAAAATTTGAAAGGTCGGCAGAATAATCTATACCGTTTGTTTTTTCTTTTTCAAACTTTGTCATATTAAGTTCTGCACCGACACCGAAATATTGTGTGGCGTGGAACATAAGTTGGGCGCCATAAGTCGGGCCATTGCCGGCAAAGGCGGTATCATTTTCATAATCCGTAACAGGTGCAGCAAAACCGCCCATTACAGAAAGATACACCATACCTTTATCAATACCTTGGTCTATACCTGCAAAAGCCGGTAAACCAAGAACTACAAAGGCGCAAAATAAAACTGCTATTTTTTTCATATTAATTATCTCCTCTTCTATCTATTGCTGCAAAACTGCCTTTTTGGCTTTTTGCATAATGCTTTAATTCGCTTGCTATAGCGGAAATTTGGCCATAAGAAGAAAGAACCCTTTTTTGATTATGAACCACTGCTATAGAAATGGAAAGTAAAGCAAAATCTTTTATATCGCCGCTTCTATCCTTTGCGGAAAGAAAACCTTTTTGGCGGTCGGCCTCATTATAAAAATTCGGAGCCATTTGGTCAAATTCCCTTATTATTTGTTTGGAAATTTCTTCCGCAGTTTCAGCTTTACAAACACAAATAAAATCATCCCCGCCGATATGGCCTAAAAATGAAGAAAAATCATAATTTAAGGAAATTGTTTCTATAAGTTTGGCCGTTTGTTTGATAACATTATCGCCTTCTTTAAAGCCGTAAACATCATTATAAACTTTAAAATTATTTAGGTCCATATACATAACGGCAAAAGGTTGTTTAGAGGCAATTTCTTTTTCTATACGCGCTTGTATGGATGGATTGCCGGGCAGTTTTGTTAAAGGGTTGCTGTCAATCTTTTGCATACTGCGCTTGATTAAAAGCTGGACTCTTGCAACAATTTCATCTTCGTCGGCAGGTTTGGTTAAATATTCATCAATATCTAAAGAAAGGCCTTCCATCTTTGTATCTTTTTCCCCGTCAGAAGTTAAAATAATTATAGGTATATTTGAACAAGAAGGATACTTGCGGATTTGCGCTACGGCTTCAAAGCCGTTAAGAACAGGCATGTGATAATCCATTATTATAATATCCGGGTGATAGTTAAGTGCAGTATGAACTGCCATCTTGCCGTTTGGCGCAGTTAAAACTTCATAGCCGCGTTTTAAAAAAGCCTCGGCAATGGAATCTCTGATAATTTGATTATCTTCCGCTACTAATATTTTAAATTTCATTTCTGCCATAAAATTATTATAACACTTTATACAAGGGATAAAAATATATTCCCATAAAAACAGGATTATCCACAAACCCTTGGACTTTTTTACTCATTACCCAAACGCCGGGCGAATATATAGTATAAAGTCTGCCGGCTGATTCATAATCAAGACGGCCGATTTGTTTATAAAGCGCTTCCCTCTTTTTAATATCTGTAGTGCTAACTGCTTCTTCAATTAATTTATCTAAAGTGGCATCTTTAAAATTCTGCGCGATAGCATATCTGCCGTTAGAGTGTAAAAACGGGAAGGCAAAATTATGCGCATCAGGGAAATCCGCCACCCAACCACGCACCCAAAGCGGCATTTTGTGGTTTTGTGTTTTTTCAAGAAAATTTGCCCAAGGCACTGCGCGAAGTTCAATTTTAAATTTAGGATTTATTTTTTCCACATTGCGTTTTAAAATTTCACACGCCATTTGCCCAAGAGTATTGCCGCTGCTGTAAGTGATTGTAAAGTTAAAACCTTTATCCCAAACTTCGCCGTTATAGGCCTTTTTAAAATATTCTTCGGCTT
>JAZKZM010000294.1:0-9991 GCA_045612685.1 Elusimicrobiaceae bacterium | reverse complement strand
TTCACAATTTAAATTTTATTTTTTTTTTTTTGAAATGCAAGTTTTCTTTCAAATCTCCGTCCTACGGAATATGTTTTTTATTTTGCTTTGCAAAATTAGCATATATGCTGCTTTTTAAAAGAAAAGGTTTAAACTCTTCGCTGAAAAATATTCAAAAAGAGAACACTTTTGTCCAAAGAGTAGCATAAAAATTGCTTTTGCAAAGCAAAAGCCAGCGTGCATTTGTAGGACGAAGAGTTAAGTGAAGACTTGCTTATTTTTTTTTTTTTGATACACTACTTTTGTAAGTTTAATCAAAAAAGAGGTGTTTTTTTATGAAAAATCAAGCCTTCACGCTTATAGAGTTATTAGTAGTTGTTTTAATAATAGGTATTTTGGCGGCAATTGCCGTTCCGCAATATCAAAAAGCAGTTGATAAAAGCCGATTATCTGAGATTATTGGCGTAATGAAACACATAAAAGATATGCAAGAAGTCTATTTTTTAGCTAATGGAAACTATGCTTCTAATTGTAAAGAGTTAGGAGTTGATATAAATGGTTATTCTTTAGATGATAATAATAATTTAATTGAAACCGATAAAAAATATTTTATTTCTTGTCATTGGTATACTCCTAAAGTTTCCGCGCAGCTTAGA
Source organism: Elusimicrobiaceae bacterium (assembly GCA_045612685.1). Classification (GTDB taxonomy): domain Bacteria; phylum Elusimicrobiota; class Elusimicrobia; order Elusimicrobiales; family Elusimicrobiaceae; genus Proelusimicrobium. Next base: position 9,356 of record JAZKZM010000294.1, on the reverse strand, counting down.
ACAAATGTTCCTTCCGGATATAATTTAATGGCTATTGAATGGAATTATGACCATTCTGAAACAGATCCCGGAATAAGACAATGTTGGAGTAGAGATGATTCTCGCTATAAAAATATGTGTACGGATTATTGTGGGATAGATGTTGTTGCTAGCTTTAACGCTAATGGCTCTCCTAATGGTTATAGTTGCAATCACATATAATTCTTCCTCTTTTTATAAGAAGGGGAAATATGAGTGATAAAATTATAAATTATTTATAATTCTTTTCCATTTCGGCTTTATATTTAAGGAAAGTGCCGTTTTCTATATGCTCTCTAACCTGTTCCATCATACGCGTCAAGAAGCGTATATTGTGGACACTGATTAAGCGGTGGCTTGTAAGCTCGCCTGACCTAAATAAATGCGATAAATAAGCGCGGGAATAGTTTTTACACACAAAGCAATCACATTTATCATCAAGCGGTTTATCTTGCGTTCTAAACTCGGCATTTTTGATATTTAATTTGCCGCTAGATGTCATTGCTTGGCCGTTTCTTGCCACTCTTGTGGGCCAGACGCAGTCAAACATATCAACGCCGTGCGCGATACAATCTAAAATTTCCTGCGGTGTGCCAAGCCCCATTAAATAGCGCGGTTTTTGCTCGGGCAAATAAGGAATACAATGTTCTAGGGCAAGATTCATTTCTTCACGCGTTTCGCCGACGGAAAGACCGCCAATGCAAAAACCGTGCAAAGGCAAAGTTGCCATTTCTTTTGCGGCGTCTTCTCTAAGTTTTGGGAAGATTGAGCCTTGCACTATACCAAATAAAAGTGAGTGGGGAACAGTAAAACTGCCGTCTGCATTTTGTGTAATACCCTGCTCTACCATAGAGTGATATTTTGTTGCCGCTCTTTTGGCCCAGCGTTTAGTAATTTCTAGGGCTTTTTTGGCCTCTCTTTCATTTGCGGTTGAGGGTATTAAAACATCAAGGCAGGTCCATATATCAGAGCCGATTTTGCTTTCATATTCAATAACCTTTTCAGGCGTAAAAAAGTGTTTTGAGCCGTCGTGGTGGGTTTTAAACCAAACGCCTTCTTCGGTAATTTTTCTTAAATGGGATAAACTATGCACCTGAAAACCGCCCGAATCAGTTAAAATACTGCCGTTCCAGCGCATAAAATTATGTAGTCCGCCCATTTTTTCTAAAAGTTCCGTTCCCGGTCTTAAATATAAGTGATAAGTATTTGATAAGATACACTGAACTTTAATATCTTCCAAATCTTTTTCCGTTAGAGCTTTAACGCAGGCCTGCGTGGCTACCGGCATAAAAACCGGGGTTTTGACAATGCCGTGTTTTGTATATAAAACACCTGTTCTTGCGGCACTTTTGCCGTCTTTTGCTTTAAGTTTAAAGGGGGGAATAACTTTTATATTTTCTAAGTTTGTCATAGTATTAACATTGAATCTCCAAAAGAATAAAAGCGGTATTTTTGGGCAACCGCTTGAGTGTAGGCCTCATAAATAAAATCTTCTCCGGCAAGTGCACTAACCATACATAAAGGCGTGGAATCGGGGAAGTGAAAATTTGTAATCAGCGCATCTATTGCCTTAAATTTATAACCTTGATAGATAAATAAATCAGTCCACTTTTTTCCGCTTGAAACTTTGCCGTTTTCATCAGCAAAACTTTCAATGGTGCGTGTGCTTGTTGTGCCGACTGAAAATAAACGCCCGCCGCTAGATTTTGTTTTGTTTATTAAATCAGCGGTTTCAGGGGTTATTTGGGCAAGTTCGGCAAGCATTTTGTGTTCGGTCGGCTCGCCTCTTAAAGGTTTAAAAGTGCCCCAACCGACATGCAAAGTTACATAGTCAATATTCACGCCCATATCTTTAATTTTGTTAAGTAATTCTTGCGTAAAGTGAAAACCGGCCGTCGGCGCAGCAATAGAGCCCTCAACTTGTGCGTAAACAGTTTGGTATCTTTCTTTATCGGTTGCTATACTTTTTGAAAGCCCTGCATGCTTTCTGGCTTTTTCAATATAAGGCGGCAAAGGCATGAGTCCGTGTTTATGAGTCCAAGGTAAAATATCGTCGGTGTTAAATTTTATAATGGCTTCGCCGGCGTCGGTATTACCCACAACTTCGCCTTTTAAATCATCTTCAAAAATAAGTTTTGTGTTTTGTTTATATTCCCTAAGCAAAACCGCCCAGGAAAATTTATCTTCAAGTTGTCTGACAAGTAAAATTTCAATTTTACCGCCTGTTTCCTTGTGGGCAAAAATCTTGGCAGGAAACACTTTCGATTTATTCATTATAATAGTGTCGCCTTTTCTTAAAAAAGTCGGTAAATCCCTAAAAATTTTGTGTTCTATTGTGTGATTTTTGCGATTTAAAACCATCATCCGACTGCTATCGCGCGGGTCAGCGGGGTTTTTTGCAATGAGGTCATCAACATTAAATTTTTTAAAGCGTTCAAAAGCCATATTAAATCTTCTCCAATTTTGCGCCGGGGTAATAGCGGTTTAAAATATCTTTATAATCTTTGCCGGCTTCAGCCATACCTTTTGCGCCTTCTTGGCAAAGGCCGCCGCCGTGGCCGTAGCCTTTACCTTTAAAAGTAAGTCCGCTTATACTAGTAATAAAGCAACTTTTAAATTTAGTTGAGCCGACGCCCACCCTAAAAGTGTTGCAAGGTATAACTTTAGTCGTTTTTGTTGTTTTTATTTTTAAATCTTTTGTTCTGCCGCTTGAAAATTTTGAGGCAATAGACACACTTTTAATTGTGCCGGCAATTTTATTTTTTTTAAGGAAATTATTGACGGTATCTTTGCTTAAAGTGTGCTTCCAAGTGGCGCCGGCTCCGTGATTACAATAACCGCATTTTGAGCCGTGCAAAGGTTTAACGGCCGAAGTTAGCCAAGGCGGAGTATCTGTATGACCGCCGCAATTTGCGTGATAATAAGTATAAAATAAATTATTTTTATATTTTAAAACTTGGCCTTTTGTTTCGTCCACGGCTTTTTTAACAGAGTCATAAACTTTAGCTGAGCCTTTATACATTTGACTGCGGACATCACTATATAAATCAAAATTAGTTTCTTGCGTGTTTTCTATGCTTTTTAAAGTGTAAGTGCGTGCGGCAACGGCTTGGGCTTTAAGGGCTTCTATAGGCCAGGAATAACTCATTTCATAAGGCAAAACGCCATATAAATATTCTTCTAAGGGTAAAACTTCAATTATTTGTGTTTTTTCGGTCGGTTTTATTAAAAGTTCGCCGTTATAAGTATTGCCGTTTATGGTAAAAGTATCTTTTTTGTTTTTAAGGGAAATTTCAAGCCCTTTTTTGCTTTTGACCGAGCCTGCCTGAACTTGTTTTTTGCTTGCGCTCACTTTAAAAGTGCCTGCTTGTGTAACGCTGTATTTTTTAAAAGTATCCAAATCTTTTATAACTATTGCGCCGCTTGTTTTGACTGAAATGGGATTAGAACTTTCACTAATTAAAACTTTTATATTTTTTGTATTATCTCCGGCGGAAACTTTTTGCGCAGGAATAGCAAAAGTGCAAGCCGTAAGAAAAATAACAAGTGATATTAGTGTAGTCTTTTTCATAGTTTAAAAAAGAGTGTTTGGTTTTTTGTGTCCAAGGTGCTGATAGGCCTTGGCACTTGCTACACGCCCACGCGGTGTGCGTGTGATAAAACCTGCTTTAATAAGGTATGGCTCAATAACATCACTAAGGGTATCAGCTTCTTGGCTGACGGCAATAGCAAGGTTTTCAATACCAACCGGTCCACCGTCAAACTTTTCAATTAAGGCAGTTAAAATCTTTTTATCAATAGTATCAAGGCCTTCTTTATCAATATCAAGGGCTTCCATTGCGCTTGTTGCAATTTCAGCGGTAATAATACCGTTGCCTTTGACTTGCGCAAAATCTCTGACGCGTCTTAAAAGGCGGTTAGCAATACGGGGTGTTCCGCGGGAACGCCTTGCAATTTCTTCAAGACCTGCACGCTCAGCTTCAATATTCAAAAGTCTAGCAGAGCGGGCAAGAATATCTGTTATTTCTTTAATTTCGTAAAAACCTAAATTAAAAACAATGCCAAAGCGATCTCTTAACGGGCCTGTTAAAAGGCCACTTCTTGTTGTAGCACCGACTAAAGTAAACTTTGGCACAGATAATTTTAAAGTGGTTGAACCTGCTCCTTTACCTGTATTTATAAAGAAAGTAAAATCTTCCATAGCAGGATATAAGGCTTCTTCTACAGCGGGGTTAAGGCGGTGTATTTCGTCAATAAATAAAATATCGCCTTCAGAAAGTTCGGTCGTAAGCATAGCCGCAAGGTCGCCCGGGCGCGCAAGAACCGGGCCGGAAGTTGTTTTGATATTTACGCCCATTTCTTTAGCCAAAATATTTGAAAGGGTTGTTTTACCAAGACCCGGGGGGGAATAAAACAAGCAATGGTCCAGGGCCTCGCCTCTATTTTTGGCGGCCTCAATAAAAATTTTAAGATTTTCTTTTAATTTATCCTGGCCGACAAATTCTTTAAGAGTTGTCGGGCGCAAAGCATACTCAAAGGAAGTTTTTTCCTGCTCGTCTGCCTGTATATTAAGATATTCATTTTTAGAGGTCATTTTTTAAGTATCCTTAATGCTTGTTTTATTAAATCTTCCACGTTAGTTTGGGCGGAGTTTTGCTTGTAAAGCTGTTCAATAGCGCGGCGCGATTCCTGCGCGCTGTAGCCAAGTGCGCCAAGAGCATTTAAAACATCTGCCATAAAAGGTATCTCGGCAGTTTTAATTTTAACTTCACCCTGAACGGAAATTGAATCCATTTTACCGCTAAGACTATCAATAAGTTTTTGCGCTGTTTTGGCGGTAAAGCCAAAAATTGCAGTTAAAATTTTTGGGTCTTTATTTATAATAGCATTGTGAAAATCTGCCACACTTCTAAGTGCTTTATTTAAAAATTCAAGTGCTTTTTTGGAGCCGGTATTAGGTATTTCATTTTTGAAAAGTAAAAATAAATCCTTATCAGCTTTTGTTAAAAAGCCGTAAAGCGCAGTGCCATCGTAGGGGGAAAGACTTTCCGTTATATAAACGCCTAGTGTTTGGCCCTTTTCCACGGAAGCAATGCTTGAAGGCGCCATATTGATTTCATAACCAACACCGCCTGCAAGCAAGATTATGGTATTATCACCAACTTCAAAAACTTCACCTGTTAAATACGCTATCATATAATTCTATTTTACTTTATTTTTGAAATTTTTTATTTGTTCTAAACGCGCTTGTTTAATTTTTTCTAAAAATGCTTTTTGCGTGTTTATTTTATTTAAAATCGGGTTCATCTTTAAATGGCAAAGGGCAATAGCCGCGGCATCGGCAACATCGTCTGGCTGCAAGACTTCTTTTAATTTTAAAATCAGTTGCACCATCCTTTGCATTTGTTTTTTATCAGCCGCGCCGTTGCCGCATAAGGTGGCTTTAATTCTGCTTGGCTGATAGGATGAAACTTCAATACCCTTTTGATGTAAAGCAAGCAAGATAACGCCGCGCGCCTGAATTGTATGGCCCACTCTGGTTGCTTTTTTTAAAAAGAACATTTCTTCCATAGCAGCGCAAGTCGGCTCAAAAATATCGGCTAGGCGCAAAACTTCGCGGTAAGTTTCATCAAGGCGCGCCGCAAGTGATAAATCTTTACTTGTATGAATTAGTCCGCAACTTTCCAAAACGACACCGGCTGACCCGTTATCAGTTAAAACGGCCCAGCCGGTTCTATCTAAACCGGGGTCAATGCCCAAGATTTTATTTTTCTTCAAGTTTAGCTAAAATATCGTCGGCAATAGAGTGGTTTGCATAGACATTTTTTGTATCGTCGTGTTCATCTAAAGCTTCAATCATACGCAAAACTTTGCCGGCGACTTCTTCGTCTTTAATTTCCACTTCGTTGGAAGGAATCATGCTGATTTCAGCAGATTCAAGTTTAATACCTTTTGCTTCCAAAGCGGATTTAACGGCTTCAAAATTTTCCGGTGAGGTAATAACTTCAAAGCCTTCTTCTTGGGTAATAATATCGTCTGCACCTGCTTCAAGGGCGATATTCATAAGGGTTTCTTCGTTAGTAGCTTCTTTGCTGATTAAGATAACACCTTTCTTGCTGAACATATAAGAAACGCAGCCCGTTGTGCCGATACTTCCGCCTTTATCGGAAAAGATTTTTCTGATTTCGGCAAAAGTTCTGTTTTTATTATCGGTTGTGCATTCAACGATAACGGCAACGGAACCCGGTCCGTAGCCTTCATAAGTGATTTCTTCGTAAATTGTGCCCGGGATTTGGCCTGTCCCTTTCATAATAGCACGTTTAACATTATCTGCAGGCATGTTTGCTGCTTTAGCATCGTCAACGGCTTTTCTTAAACGGGCATTGCTCGCCAAGTCGCCTCCGCCGATTTTAGCGGCGATAGTAATTTCTCTGATAAGTTTAGTAAAAACTTTACCTTTTTTTGCATCAACGAGGGCCTTTTTGTGTTTAATACCGGCCCAGTGTGAGTGTCCACCCATAGTAAAACTCCTTAATATCAAATATAAGATATTCTAGCATATTTTTTTGCTTAATATTTAATAATATAATAAAATACTTACATAACATTGTTTAGCCCCATTAGCTCAATTGGCTAGAGTATCGGTCTTCGGAACCGAGGGTTCGGGTTCAAATCCTGAATGGGGCATTTTTTATTTTGTAAAGAAAAATTTAGTTTAATCTAAAGCGTAAACTTTCCATTGTTCGCCCATATTTACAAAGAAAACTCCACCCATATTTTGGCAAATATCTTGAGCTGGTTGGTTATCGGGTCTAGCAAAACAATACCTTTTATTAGCTTGTAATATAAAGCCGGGGTAAGAAGAATCTCTATTATCTTCTGTCAAAGTGTGTAAATAGGCGATTTCTCCTCTAGCATCAGAAGGTTTTTGTGGTTGGTATTGAACATTTCTAGTGTTATCAAATATTCCAACTTTACCAAAATCGCATAAGTAATAAGATGCTCCACCGCCTTCTTGTTTTATGCAAGATTCATTTTTAGGAACGGAAAGATCTAAGTTATCAATATCATCTGCAAAAGTTCCGTGTGTTAAGAAATAAGATTGCTGGGCTTGATAAATGCTTTCAACTAAAGAAACGCCTTTGTGTAAGTTCGCTTTTAAAACAGCTTTTTGATATTGTGGCACAGCTATTGCTGCCAAAATACCGATAATAAGAACAACGACTAATAATTCAATAAGTGTAAATGCTTTATTTGATTTCATTTTATTTTCTCCTTTAAGGTTGAGATTCCGAAGTGCTTGCCGCACGGGCAATAAGACCTTTCGGAATGACGATTTATTAATAATTGTCATGCTGAGGTGTTTTTGCTCAGCATCTCTCCTTTTTGTTTTTTATTTATTTGACTTCACAATTTAAATTCTATTTTTTTTTTTTTGAAAATCAAGTAAATTTTTACGACGAGGATATTTCGGTGGTTAAAATTATTAAAGAATTTGCTAAACTATAATATATGAAATCAATTAAAGGCGAGGGCAGCGTTCATTGCCCACATTGCGAAGAAGTTTTTGACGCAGAATTTTGGACTCTCATCCGCGGGGATGAAGACCTTGAACTTAAAGATTCTCTTATCGGGGGGGAATTAAACCTTGTTTCCTGCCCTAGTTGCGGACACTTTTTTTATCACGAACGCACTATAATTTATTTTGACCCCACTATTGAACTTTTGGCTTTTGTTTGGGGCGGCATGGAAGAAGATTTTGAAACCCATAAAGCCCAAATGCAAAAAGATTTTGAGTTACTCAAAAATAATTTAAGTTCTTTAAATATTAACTATCAACCTTTTTATTTAAAAAGTCTTGCCGAGTTAAAAGCAATGATAGAATATGAAGATTTCACCCGCACACAAAGCGAGGTTATCGCCACTTTAGCGGCGGAAAATAATTTTAAAGTTGTTGCTTTAAAACCCAGCGTTGCAAGAGTTTCGGGCTTTCCCTTTTATGCACCAATTGCAGGGCAAGAATATACTTTAGAAAATTTTACAAAAGCGGCAAGTGAACTTTTAAAACAAAACTCCGCTTTAAATATGCTTAAAGTTATGCTTGATGAAGTCAAAAAGACTTCAAAATTACCCGCAGCAATTAAATAATATGGAAAGTAAAGAGATAAAAATTTTAAAGGAAATCGGGCAGTATTCCGGTGAAAAGAACCTTCCGCTTTGGGCGGTAGGCGGTTTCGTGCGGGATTTTTATCTCGGCAAAAACACTTACGATATTGATATTTGCGTGGAAGGTAAAATTGATGATTTACTTTCTTTTTGCCGCAAAAAATACGGCGCAAAAATTACCCGTTTTGAAACTTTCGGCACGGCAAGGGTTTCTTTAAAAAGCGGCTTAAAACTTGATTTTGTGCGCTGCAGAAAAGAAGTTTACCCAAAGCCGGCAAGTTTGCCGCAAGTTAAACCTTCCAATTTAAAAGATGATCTTTTTAGACGTGATTTTACCGCAAATGCCGCCGCTTTAAGCCTTTTACCGAGTGAATTTTTTAAAAGTTATGATTTGTTTGAAGCAATAAAAGCAATAAAAAAAGGGTATATAAAAATTTTGCACGATAAAAGTTTTATTGACGACCCGACAAGAATTTTCCGCGCTATTCGCTTTGCCGCGCGTTTTAATTGGAAGATAGAAAAAAACACACTTGCCTTGCTTAAAAAAGCAGTAAAAGAAAATTATTTACTTTTGCTTTCGCGCGCGCGCTTAAACCACGAATTTATTAAAATCTTGGAAGGGAGAAAACCGCTTGCCGCTTTAGAAATGCTTAAGAAATTTGATATTTTAAAATATTATTCATCATCTTTAAAAATAAATAAAAATATTGAAAAGGTTAGTGCTTTATCCGCCCGCATTAGCTTGCTTGCTTTTTATTCTAAAGACGAAAATTTAATAAAAAATTTAACTTTACCGCGCAATATTTCCGCGCAGGCACAGGAAGATTTTAAACTCTTAAAAAATCAAAAAACAGTTAATTTTGATTTATCTGCCGAGCAAATAAAACTGCTTAAACTTTGCTACCCCAAAATAAAACCTATTGCTTTAAAAAAATGTTTTATTGATGGCGCTTGGCTAAAAGCACAAGGTTTAAACGGCGAAAAAATCGGCCAAGTTTTAGAAATTGCCGCAAAAAACCAGTTCAAAGGGCTTTATAAAAGCAAATCCCACGCCCAAAAAGAAGTCTTAAAACTAATCAAAAAGTAAACTAGGTCTAAAGTCCTATAGGGCAGATGGGCCTTTTCTCTCCTTGCAATGATAGTTAAATATTTAATATTCTATAAAAAATACT
>JAZKZM010000293.1:0-2180 GCA_045612685.1 Elusimicrobiaceae bacterium | reverse complement strand
AACTTGATTTTCAAAAAAAAAAAAATACAATTGAATTTGTAAAGACAATAAAATAAAAGACAAAAAGGAGAAATAAAATGAAATCAAATAAAGCGTTTACTTTAATTGAGTTATTAGTTGTAGTTTTAATTATCGGTATTTTAGCGGCAATTGCCGTGCCGCAGTATCAAGTAGCTGTTGCAAAAACACAATTTTCCACTTTAAAAAATATTACCCGCTCACTAAGAGATGCCTGCGAGTCTTACCGCCTTGCAAACGGAGTTTACCCTTCTGAATATTCTTTATTAGATATTACTTTACCAGATATAAAAAAGACTTCTTCTAGTGATAGCAGTTTTACTATTATTTTAAATAATGGTATTACTTGTAAAGTTTGGTATCCTGATACAAACCAAGATGTTATTAGTTGTTACAAAAACATAAATAATGTAAATACTGCTCTTTATTTACCTTTATTTAGAGGAGGAGGGGATATTGCCTATCCGTTATGTTTTACTTACTCTAAAGACAAAAATAGTATTAATCATAAATTGTGTCAACAAGAAACAGGTAAAACTGCAGACGATGCAGATTGCAAAGAAGATAAAGAACAATGTAGCTATTCCTATCCTACAATGTTTTAATATTCATTTTATTCTATATCAAAAACCCCTCGGAAACGAGGGGTGTTTAATTGTCCTAAATTACAACAATATTTCTTATTTTACGCCGTGCATCCACTTGTTGATAGGTTTGATTAATACAAGTAAGCATAAAGAAGCAATTATCGGCGTGATAACCGGCCAGGTAAAGAACTGCGTTAAGGTCATCTTATCAAGCATGCCGGAATAGACACCCGCAAGTTTACCTGCAATAGAGGTGCCAAGGAACCAAGTGCCCATAAGTAAAGAAATAAACTTTGCCGGCGCAAGTTTGGTAACCATTGAAAGACCGACCGGGGATAAACAAAGCTCGCCCATAGTAAACATAAAGTAAGCGCCGATAATCCACAAAATACCCATTTTATTATCGCCGCAAACAATAGAGGCGCTAAGCAAAATAATATACCCTAAAGCAATCAGCCAGAAGGCAACCATAAACTTGGCAGGTATGCTTAAATCTTTGCCTTTTTTAGCCAAAGATACCCACAATTTAGAAAATACCGGCGCAAAAAGCATAATAAACAAGGGGTTAACCGATTGGAACCACGCTGTCGGTATTTCAAAAGGTTTACCGAAGAAGTTTATTACTCTGTTGACATGTTCATCAGCAATAAGGTTTAAAGCAGCGCCTTTTTGTTCAAAAATAGCCCAGAAGAAAATAGAGAAGAAAGCCATAATAAATATAACGGCAATTCTTTGTTTTTCTTCTTTAGTGAGGGGGGCATTTGAAACTTCTTTTTTAACTTCTTCTTTTACATAATATTTAGGTGCTTTACCTTTGCCCTGTAAATATTTATCTTTACCCCATAAAAAGAGGCCAAGACCAAAAATCATACCAACCGCCGCCGAGCCAAAGCCGTAAACCCAGCCAAAATTATGGGCAAGTGTTCCGGCAATTAAACCGGCCAAAAAAGAGCCAAGGTTAATACCCATATAGAAAATGGTAAAACCGCTATCTCTTCTTGGGTCGTTTTTCTCATACAAATCGCCGACGATACTTGAAATATTCGGTTTAAAAAAGCCATTACCGGCCACAATCAAACCCATTGCCACAAATACGGCGTGCAAAGAACCCTGCCCCATACAAAACTGACCGGCAATAATACACAAAGCACCGATAATAATAGAAGCTCTTTTACCTATCCATTTATCTGCGATATAACCGCCGATAAGAGGGGATAAGAAAATCAAACTCATCAAAGTTCCGTAATAACTGCTTGCCTGTTCTTTGGAAACTAAAAGCTCTTTTGTCAAATACAAAATGAACAAGGCTTTTAGGGAGTAGAAACTAAAGCGTTCCCACATTTCTGTTGCAAATAACAGATAAAGCCCGGCAGGTTGTTTTTGTTTTACCTGCGGTGTTGTAGTTGTCGTCATTAAGACCTCCTTAAATATTTACAGCTCTATACCTTCATTATAACATTATTAAGCCGCTTAAAAACAACTTTTTTTATTTTTTATAACATTTTACTTGATTTTCAAAAAAAAAAAATAAAATTGAATTATCAAAAGAAAGGAGAGATGTTGAGCAAAAATGCC
>JAZKZM010000292.1:0-6508 GCA_045612685.1 Elusimicrobiaceae bacterium | reverse complement strand
TTTTTGGTCAAATTTTTTAAGAATATCTTTTAAAATTTCCTGAATACTCCACTTTTCAACCGGGCGGCCGCAAATCGGGCAGAAGCGTTTGCCGATACGGGCAAACAAAAGTCTTAAATAATCATAAATTTCAGTAGTGGTAGCTATGGTGGAACGCGGATTTCTTGAAGGCGTCCTTTGTTCTATACAAATAGCAGGCGAAAGCCCTTCAATTAACTCAACATCGGGTTTTTGCATAAGGTCCAAAAATTGCCTTGCATAAGCGGACATACTTTCAACATATCTTCTTTGCCCTTCTGCATAAATAGTATCAAAAGCAAGCGAGCTTTTGCCTGAGCCGGAAAGCCCTGTTATAACAACCATCTTGCCTCTTGGTATTTTTACACTAACATTTTTTAAATTATGGGTCTTTGCCCCGATTATTGTTAAATATTCCATATTAAAATTATATAATTTATAAAGTATGAAGTTAATTAAAAATAAAGTATTTCTTATCATTTTAAGTTGTTTGGTATCGGTTTCTATTATTGCGTGGCTTGTTTGGAGCGCAAAAGATAATTTCTTTAAGATATGGCATGATGCTAACTCTTGGTATCTTTTGCTTGCTTGTTTGGCCTCGGCAACTATATATGTTTTTATGGGGCTTTCTTTGTGGGAGACTTTAAAATTGCTCGGCAGAAAAATTAATTTGGGGGCATCAATAAGTATTGCGTTTGTTTCAACAACGGTTAATTATTTGGTATCTTCCATGGGGGCAAGCGGTTTTGCTTTAAGGGCGCATTTGCTTGGTAAACGCAAAGTGCCTTTAGGGATAAGCGTGATGGCAAGCATTATTATAAGCGTGCTTTTGTATTTTATTTTGATAGTAATAATTTTGCTTGGCACTTTGCTTTTAGTTTTAAATCATAATGCAAGTCCGGAACAGATGATACGCAATTTTATGGTCGTTGTGGCTATTGCGGCAATCGGCGCTTTGATAACGGCATTTATCTTTAATAACCGCTTTAGATATAAGGCTGTTCGCAAAATATTTTTGTGGATAAATAAAATTATTTATAAACTTTTTGGCACTTTGATACCTAAAAATAATTTTTCTGTTTTTGCTACGCAACTTGATAATGGTTTAAAGACAATACACAAAAATAAATCTAAATTAACTTTGGCTACATTATATATATGCGGCGATTGGATTTTTACTATTTTAATTCTTTACTTGGCGTTTTTGGCTATCGGTATAAAAATACAAATCGGTGTTTTGCTGGCCGGTTTTGCTATCGGTATGGTAACAACTCTTATTCCCTTTTTGCCGGGCGGGCTTGGCGCAATGGAACTTGCAATGACAAGTGTATTTTCGCAAATGGGTGTTGATTGGGATAGCGCTTTGATGGCGGCTTTGATTTACCGCTTTGTGTATTATATTATCCCCGGTATTATAAGCGTTTTTGTTTATTGGGGTTTAAAGTTATCCGAACCCGCAGGCCCAAGCAAAACAAAAACAAGTGATTATATAAATAAGGCGGCAAAATAATGGCAAAACTTGTTTTGATAGAAGATTCAAAAAATTTGGCGCTAGCTCTTAAAGGTGCATTAGAATTAAGCGGCCACGAAGTGATTTGGGTAAACGACGGTCGCGATGGCTTAATGGCTGTTAAAAAAAATAAGCCTGATGCCGTTTTGCTTGATTTAATGTTGCCCCACGTGAGCGGTTTTGAAATTTGTAAAGCAGTAAAAACCGATAGCGCTGTCTTTAAAACACCTGTAATTATAATGTCCACACTAACCGATTATGAAAGTAAAGAGCGTGTGCAGGAAGCAGGTGCTGATTATTTTATTGATAAACCCTATAATTTGAAAGAGACTTTAGCACAAATAAATAGTTATTTACCTAAAAAGAAATGAAAGTTAGAATATTTAGAAACCAAAAAGTAATAACCGATAGCGACCTCGCACAAACTTTAGAAATTGCACCAAAAAGTTTGATAGCTGCTTTTAAGCGCAATATCTATTTGTTTGATGAAAAAGAATATTTTGTTTTATCTGATGAAGAAAGAACTTCCCTCGTGCAAGATTATTGCTTTGACCATGCAGAACGCCTAAGATATGCAAAGCGTAACCCTTATGTTTTTAAATTTCCTGCCGTTATAAAAATCTGCTTTCTTTTAAAGAAAAATCCAAAAGCAAAAGAGGCAAGACAAAAATTCTTTGCCTTGCCTCAAATTCAAAATATTGATTTAGAAAAGTTTTAATTTTTATTTTGTAAAACTTTTCTAAACCGCTTTATGCCCTTTCGGTTTCCTTTATTAACTCTTTAAGAGTATCAAAAGTTTCTTGATATTCCGGAGTTATGTTTTCAGGTTCAAAAGGTGCTCTGTAGGTCCAGTTTTCATCGCTAACGGTGCCGGGGGTATTTATTCTGCCTTCCTCGCCAAGAATATCTTGGAAAGGTAAAATAACCAAGCAAGAAGCGCTGCCTAAAGTTCTTTTCAAAATTTCTTTATGGACTTCTTTAGACCAATCAACATAGCCATCTGTCTTTTGTGCACTTACCATTTCCCAGAAGTTTGCTCTCTGCCAGGAAGGTAATTCTTGCCACCATTCTTTTAGCGTTTCGGTATCGTGGGTGCCGGTTGTGGCAACAGAAGCCTTTGGATAATTGCGCGGTTCTCTAAAGACTTCATTATCTTTTTCCCAGCGCAAAACTTTATAACCGGGCATAGAAAGATCTTGCAACATTTTGCGCATATAATCAGGTATTACGCCAAGATCTTCTGCGATAGGTAATTTATCTTTTGCTGTTTCAAAAACAGCTTGCAGGAAGTCAAAACCTCTTTTCTTTTGTTCTTCCTCATTTTCAATATCAAAATGGCCTTTATCTTGGCCTTTTTCAAAAATCCAAGTTCTAAAGAAACCAACCATGTGATCTAAGCGGAAGATATCATAAATTTCGCAAGCTCTTGCAATTTTATTGCGCCAGAAATTGAAATTATTTTCGGCAATATCTTGCCAATTATAAGCAGGCAAGCCCCATTTTTGGCCGCCTTGGCTAAATTGGTCTTGCGGTGCGCCGATTTCGGCATCAAGTAAATATCTTTTTTGATTGCCCCAAACATCGGCACTTTCAAAGTTAACACCGAAAGGAATATCACCGCAAAGAGCAATATTGTTTTCTTTTGCAACTTGTTTTGCTTCGTGTATTTGGGCATCTAATAACCATTGAATGTAAACATAGAACATTACTTTTTGGTAATTATCTTTTGTAAAGGTTTTTAGAAATTTTATATCGGGATTTTTTAAATCGTCCTGCCAGTCAAGCCAGGAGTTCCAACTGCCTATATCCTTTGCCGAACGGAAAATGGAGTAAGGCACAAGCCAAGAAAATTTGTGTTTATTAAATTCCAAAAATTCTTTGTAGCGCGGGGTTTCTTTTACCTTTTCTTCTTGTAAGAAATAGAGGTAAGTTTCCCATAAAACACGGTATTTTGCCGCTTTGATTTGTTTAAATTTTGTTGTTTTACTTTTGCGCCAATCTTCAATATCGGCTTTAAGTTCTTTTACAACTGCTTTTGCCTTTTCGCATTGTTTATATTCGGGAATATTTTCAATACTTAAATAAACAGGGTCAATTGCATAATTGCTAAGGGCGCTGTAGGGGCAGTTTTCGTTTGGTGCGGTTTCGTTTATCGGTAAAATTTGTAGAACTTTCAAACCGTGTTTGCTGAAAAATACAAGCCAAGATTTTAAAGATTCTAAATCGCCGCAGCCCCAATCAGAGCTTGAGCGCATTGCGCTTAAAGGAAGCAGAACCCCTGTTGAACGCGAGTTTACAACTTGATTTTCTTTTAAGTCTATTGCCATTTTTATTTCCTCGCTATTGCTTCAATTTCTACTAATGCACCTTTTGGTAAGGCAGCAACCTGAACGGTGCTTCTTGCCGGAAAAGGCTCTTGAAAAAACTTTGAATAAACATCATTCATATCTGCAAAATCTGAAAGGTTTGTTAAAAATACTGTTGTTTTTATAACGTGCTTAAAATCTGTTTTTGCGGCTTTTAAAATTTCTTGCATATTTTGTAAAACTCTTTGTGTTTGTGTTCTAATATCACCGCCGGCAATTTCCCCTGTTACAGGGTCTGCAGGCAAACAGCCGGAAATAAAGATCCAACTTCCGTTTTTAACTGCTTGCGAGTAAGGCCCAATAGCTTTTGGTGCATTATTTGCTGTTACTGTTTTTGTAGCCATAAAATCTCCTTGCTTTAAAACAAGCTATAATATATAGTATAAAAAAAAAGGCTATATTTCAAAGAGGTATTAATATGGAAATAATTTTTTTAGGCACAAACGGCTGGTTTGATACCCATACAGGGGCAACAAGTTGCGTATTTTTAAATACGAAAGATTGCTATATTATTTTAGATGCCGGCAGCGGATTTTATAAAGTGCCAAGTTTGTTAAAAGAAGATAAACCGGTTTATCTTTTTTTGACTCATTTGCATTTGGACCATATTTGCGGCCTTCAAATGTTGCCTTTGTTAAGAAATAAAAATTTAACAATTATTGTTAGCGGTAAAGAGCAGAAAGAAAATCTTGCAAAATTTATGCAGCTGCCTTTTATGCCGACAGCCAAAGCACTTGGTTTTGATGTAGCCGAAATTGAAGAAATAAAAAATAAATTGCCTTTTAAAGTTGAATATTTTGAACTTACCCACGCAGTTAAAACTTATGGTTATAAAATTTTTGCCGAGGGGAAAATTGTTTCTTACGGCCTTGATAGCGGACTATGCGAAAATGTTTTACACCTTGCCAAAGATAGCGATTTGTTTATTTGTGAGTGTTCTTATTTACCCGGCCAAGACCCTGATTTTAACCACCTTAACCCAAAAGCGGCTGCCTTGATTGCAAAAGAGGCAAACGCAAAATTGCTTGCTTTAATACATTTTAAAGCTGATGTTTATGATACTTTTGAAAAGCGCGATTTGGCTTTGCTTGAGGCAGGGAAATATTTTGAAAAGAGTTTTGCGCCTTATGATGGTGATGAAATAACTCTCTAATTTTTTGCGGCGGTGTTTTTCCTCTTTTTTATTTTTTTAAGGCTGCGGATAGCAGCGCCCTTCGGGCGCGGTCCCCAAGGCTTAATTTGAAACAAAAATTCTTACAAAGTATTTTATCTTAATTTATTTTAAAACAAATATTATTACAATATTCATCATCTGTATAGCATTTATCATAACAGAAGTTATCTTGAACACCGCCTAGAGCTTTGCATACAGAAGCATATTTAAAGGTAGGATCATAATTAGGACTTAATTTTTGAGGTAAAACACAATATAAACCATAATTGCCTGATTTAGCAGAATCATAAAATGCTATTATATAGATTGTTTTGCCATTGATGCTTCTATATGCGTGAGGGTGTCCGCTATGTATTTTAAGTTCAAAATTTGAAAGTAAATTATCCGGAAAAGAAATATCTAATTGGCTTAAAGAAGGGCTGCTTTCACCTGTTGTAAGGCGGTAAACATCCACTGCCTGCTTTAGAGATTTTACAGCAGCAAGTGCTTCGCTTGCGCGTGATTTTTCAAGAGCTAATTGGTATTGCGGCACGGCAATTGCCGCCAAAATACCGATAATCAGGACTACAACCAACAATTCAATAAGTGTAAATGCTTTATTTGATTTCATTTTTATTTTCTCCTATATTTGTTTGAAGATACTAAATTTTATTTTTTTTTTTTTGAAAATCAAGTTTTTTGTAAAAAAACTTGTTTGTGGCGTGTTTCTTTTCGCTGAAAAGATAATCAAAAAAAGAACAAATTTTGCAAAAAGTGTAGCAAACAAAATTACTTTTGCAAAGCAAAAGTCAAAACATATATTATAGGAAGAATCTTCAAAAGACTTGCTTATTTTTTTTTTTTTGATAAACTACTTTCATAAGTTTAATCAAAAAGAGGTATTTGTTATGAAAAACCGCGCATTTACATTAATAGAGTTATTAGTAGTTGTTTTAATTATCGGTATTTTAGCCGCAATTGCCGTTCCGCAATATCAAGTAGCTGTGGGAAAAAGCAGGTATATGGAAGCCATTAATATGGGCGAAGAAATTCACCGCGCACAAGAGGCCTATTATTTAGCCACCGGAAGTTATGCTGATAATGTAGATTTATTGGATATTACAATTCCGGCAGGCCAATTTGATATATCTATGGAAAATTTAAATACAGGGCGACCTTTTGTAAAAATTGCAACAAATAAATTACCAGATCTTTTTTATATTACCTATTTGGATCAACCGGCTACCACAACAAGTGTGGCCATAGGTTGCCGTCAGTGCAGGGTTACCTATAAAGATGGAGTAGATAATTTACTCAAAATATGTAAAAATGTTTCAGGTCACACGTCTACTAAAACTGGCGATTTTTATACGGCCAAATTTGTAAATTGCAGTAATTAAAAACACTGTTGTTTGAACTTTTTTAAAAATTTGGTATAATAAATATATAGAGATTAAAACT
>JAZKZM010000291.1:0-1222 GCA_045612685.1 Elusimicrobiaceae bacterium | reverse complement strand
CTTCGGCCTTTTGTAAAAGTTTTTGCAGTTGTTTTGCGCTTTCTTTAAGTTCTTTTAACTCTTGTTTTCTCTGTTCGTAAAGTTGATGGGTGGTTTGTAAATCTTGTTTTTTCTGTTCGTAATTTTTGGCAAGAGTTTCTTTTTGTGATAAAGCGTTTTGATGTTTTAATTCAAGGTTTTTATTTTCTTTTTCAATTTCTTTTAATTCTTTTAAACTGAGTTCGGCTTTATTTTCAAGTTGGGATACAAAATTAGAATGGCTTATAAGCAAAGATTTAATAATCAATAATTTTTCAAGTTGTGTAGTATCATAAAAGGGATTATTTAAAGAGTTTTCCAAAGTATAATAATTTGCCTCGGTAGCAAGCAAAGCATTCCAAAGAACTCTTGTTTGTTCAAGTTGTTTTTTTTGTTCTTCGGTAGAAGATGCCTTGCCTTTAAGCATTTCAATATCTTTAATTAATTTTTTGGCAAGTTGTTCGGTTTGTTTGCCTTTTTTAGAAAGACTTTGCACTTCTTTTTGAAGCATATTTTCTTTTTGTTTATATTTTTGCAGTTCGGCTTCTTTTTGTTTTGTTTCTTGCTCAAGGCGTGCTAAATCTTGGCGGTTTGTATCGGCGCCATAGACAGAAGGGCAAACTAGCCCAAGCAAGATAAAAAAAGTTAAAATCTTTTCCATTTAGACATTGTCCCCCCAAGGACCATGACTAATACTATAAGTATAATTTGTTCTTTATAACTTGTGCAAGCAAAAGGCAGACTCAAAGCAAGAATAGTCAATAATAATTTGCTTATAATCCAAGTTAACAGACCTACAACTAAACCGCACAAAGTGCCGCACAGACGTTCTTTTGCGGTGAAAATCTGTGTATAATACGCTTCCACAAAAAAGCCAAAAGAAATTAAAGCTAGAATAATAAAGATAGCCAAAATATCTATATATTTTATAAAGGCTTGTAAGGAAAGGGCAAGTTTATTTTGCTGGGTTTTATAATAAACTTCTAAATCGGAATCATAATTATAAAGATTATTTTTAAGCCAATTTTCGCAGTCAAGCAAAACCTGTTCGCTTACTTCCACTTCATATAAGGCGGGCATAAAGGCCGGGTTTAACACATAATCGCTTTGCCCTTTTGCCCCTTTAGAAAAAATATCAAAAATATCTTGAGAACTTAATTGTTTATAATTAACTACGCCGTTTAAACCATTTAAAAAATCTTGC
>JAZKZM010000290.1:0-5314 GCA_045612685.1 Elusimicrobiaceae bacterium | reverse complement strand
GCTTTTTTCCTCTTTTTTATTTTTTTAAGACTTCGGATATATGGGGCTGCCGCCCCGCTTGATATACCTTGTCTTAAAGAAAATAAAAAATAGGTCGGTGCAATATTTTTGCACCTAAAAAATCCTTGCAAAAACATTTGCTTTGTTTGGGTGGATTTAAGCTCAAAGTTCTTACAAAACTTTGCGGCGGCTTTTGGGCTATTTTTAATTTTTTATAAATTTTCTTTTAATAAAAAATATCCCACACCTAACCTCTCCCCTCTTATTTTTTAAGAAGGGATAGGAATAAAAGGGGGCAAAATTTGATTTAAAATCTTTGCTGAAAGAAAGTCAAAAAAGAACAAATTTTGCAAAAAGAGTGGCGCAAAAAACACTTTTTCAAAGAAAAAGCCAGCGCGCTTTTGTAGGACGAAGAGTCAAAAGTAGTTGCTTATTTTTTTTTTTTGCTAAACTACTTTTATAAATTTAATCAAAAATGAGGTCCAAGTATGAAAAACCAAGCCTTCACTCTTATAGAGTTATTAGTTGTTGTTTTAATTATAGGTATCTTAGCAAGCATAGCCGTGCCGCAGTATCAATTAGCTGTTGCCAAATCTCGCGCGGTTCAACTTCAGTTGCGTTTGAATACACTTTATAAAGCAGCTAAAGTTTATGAAATGCAAAGCGGCTCTTGGCCTAATGATGTCCGGCTTTTAGATTTAGATATAACTAAAGAAGCTGCGGAATTTAAAGCAAATAACTATGTGACCAGTGCTGATCATATGGCAGCTTTTTATGAGGATGAATCTTCTTGTGGAACTCATAAATCGCCCGTAGGAAACAAGAGCGTTTGGTGTATAAATGATGATATTTCCATTGATATTACTTATATTATAAATAACTCTACGGAAAGAAGAGCGTGCACAGGGGAGAGTTCTTTGGGGACAAAAATTTGCGATTCTCTGGATTTATAGTTTTTTTATAATCAATGTGCTTTTTATTATATTTGCAATAAAAAGCAGGAAATTAAAATTTGCTCAAATGCTGTTTTTATGATATAATAAAAGTATCTTAGATTTAGACTCAAGCGACTTGGTAACAAGTCGCTTTTGTTTTGAAGGTGGTGTTTTATGAACAAAAACCAGATGGAAGAAGTAGTAGCGGCGGCCCTTGAACAGCAGGGCTATGAACTTGTGGATTTGATTATTCAGGCCCACGGCTCCAAGAAATTGCTGCAATTCTTTGTTGATAAAGAAGGCGGCGTAAATCTTGGCGATTGCGAAACTTTGACAGATAAAATTGATTCCATTATCACTATGGAAAATTTGCTTGACGGGGGGTATATTTTGGAAGTTTCCTCCCCGGGTATTAAACGCGTTCTTAAAAAACCGGCACATTTCAAAAAATTTATTGGTGAGCGTGCAAGAATTTTCACCAAACAACCTATTGAAAACAGAGCCACTTTTACCGGTATCATTGAAGAAGCAGATGATAATAAAATAGTCCTTTTTGACGGGACAACTAGATTTAACTTCAAATATGAAGATATTAAAAAAGCAAATCTTGACCCTGTGGTTGAGTTTTAAGGAGAATTAAAATATATGCAAAATAAAGACTTAATTTTTGCCCTTGAAAGTTTAGAAAGGGAAAAAAATATCAGCAGGGAAGATACCCTAAAAACTATTGAAGATGCCCTCGTTTCCGCTTTGAGAAAAAATTTAGGCAGAAATGCCCTTCTTTCCGCTCATGTTGATTTGGAAGAAGGCTCTATTGAGGCTTACCAAACTTTGGCCGTTGTGGAAGAAGTTTCCAACCCGGAAGTTGAAATTTCCTTAGAAGATGCAAAAAAGATTGATTCTAAAGCCAAAGTCGGCAAGGATATTATAAAAACTTTGGAAGTTAGCGATTTTTCAAGAATTGCCGCCCAAATTGCTAAACAAGTTCTTATCCAAAAAATTCGCGGTATTGAAAGAGATAATCTTTATAAAGAATTTAAACCCAGAGAAGGCGAAGTTATAACCGGGCTTGTGCGCAGATTTTCCGATAGAGATATCATTGTTGATTTAGGCAAAGCAGAAGCAATTTTGCCTTACTGCGAACAAATCAGAAAAGAACACTTTACACACGGCAGCAGAGTTAAAGCTATAATTGAAAAAGTTTTAGCACCGGCAGATTTGCCTTCTATTAAACCCGATTCCGTTTTAAACCGCTATAAATCAGCCGCTTTAAAATTAGATAAAGGACAAAGAGGGCCTTACATTATTCTTTCAAGAACTTCACCTGCTTTCTTAAAAGAACTTATGAAAGTTGAAATCCCTGAGTTAAGTGATAATGTTATTGAAGTAAAATCTATTTTCAGAGACCCCGGTTTTAGAGCAAAAGTTGTTGTGAAAAGTAATGACAGCAATGTTGACCCTATTGGCACTTGCGTTGGTATGAGAGGTATTAGAATCCGCGCGGTAACAGGCGAACTTTCCGGCGAGAAAATTGACCTTATTAATTATAGCGAAGATGCAAGTTCTATTATTGCTAATGCTCTTTCCCCGGCGAAAGTTTTATCTGTGCGCATAGTTGACGTAGAAGCAAAAAAAGCTTTAGTTATCGTGCCTGATGACCAACTTGCTATTGCTATTGGTAAAGATTGGCAAAATGTTAAACTTGCCTCTAAAGTAAGCGGCTGGGAACTTGAAGTAAAGAGTGAAAGCCAAAAGAATCAAGAAGGCGCCGAAGCGGCACAACTTGTTCAAAATGCTTTAGCTGATGTTCCGGGTATCGGGCCTAAACTGGCCGAACTTTTAACAAAAGCCGGTTTTGATTCTGCCGAAAAAATTGCAAAACTTAATCCCGAACATTTGGCAACTTTGCAAGGTGTAGGCGAAAAGACTGCCCAAAAAATTATAGACGGCGCTAAACAATATTTAGAGTCTCAGGCGGAGGCGGAAAATGACAATAGCCAAGAAAACAAGTAAGGACCAAGAAGAACCAAAAAAGAAAACTGCCGCCCGTAAACCTGCTGCCAAAAAAACAGCAACGGCCAAAAAACCGGCAGCTAAAAAACCTGCTGCCAAAAAAACTACGGCAAAAAAAGTAGTTAAAAAGGCCACCTCTAAAACCAAGGCAGAAGAAACAAAACAGGAAGTTAAAGAAACAAAGGTAGAGCAAAAACCCGTGCAGCATAAACAGGAACAGGTTAAAACCGAGTCCGTAAATGTTGCGCCAAAACAACCGGAAACCAAACCCCAGCCAAAAGCTGAAGTAAAAACGGAAGTTAAAACCCCTGTTAACAATTTTGCGCCTAAACAAGTGCAAAAACAAGATATTCCTGTTAAAAAAGAAGAAATAAAAAGACCGGAAGTTAAACAGGAACAAAAACCTGCCGAAAAAGCAGAACCTCAGCAAAAAGTTATTAAAATCCTCGGCCAGCCTACAATTAAAGAACTTGCCGAAAAAATGGATATCAAAATTAATGACTTTATTAAAAAACTTATGGGTATGGGTATTTTTGCCACAATCAACCAGCGTCTTGAAACAGATATGATTGAACTTGTGGCAGCCGAGTGTGGTTTTAAGACTGAAATGATTAGCGAATTTGCCCACGAGGAACTTGTTAGCCAAGTGCAAGAAGAAGATGACCCCAAAGATTTGCAGCCCCGCGCGCCCGTTGTTACAATTATGGGCCACGTGGACCACGGCAAGACAAGTTTGCTTGACGCAATACGCCATTCTAATGTTGTTGCGGGTGAGTTTGGTGCTATTACCCAGCATATCGGTGCATATAGAGTTAAAACCCCCAAAGGTTATATTTCTTTCTTAGATACCCCCGGACACGAGGCTTTTACCGCTATGCGTGCGCGCGGTGCTCAGGCAACGGATATAGTCGTCTTAGTTGTTTCCGCAACTGACGGCATTATGCCCCAAACAATAGAGGCTATGAACCACGCAAAAAGCGCGGGTGCGCCTATTATTGTTGCGGTAAACAAAATTGATTTGCCGGGTGCTAATCCTGATAAAATTAAACAGGATTTAGCTTCCCGCGGACTTGTGCCGGAAGAGTGGCAGGGCGATACAATTTTTGTTGAAATTTCCGCCAAAAAGAGAATTAACATTGATAAACTTTTGGAAATGATTGCCTTACAAGCCGAAATGATGGAACTTAAAGCCAATCCTAACAGAAGCGGCGTCGGTGTTATTTTGGAAAGTAAGAGAGATAATAAACGCGGAGTTGTTGCAACCGTTTTGGTGCAAAAAGGCACAATACACGTGGGCGACCCGTTTATTGTCGGCACGACTTATGGCAAAATCAGAGCTTTAATTGATGAACACGGCAAACGCTTGCCTTCAATCGGGCCTTCT
This sequence comes from Elusimicrobiaceae bacterium, assembly GCA_045612685.1. Classification (GTDB taxonomy): domain Bacteria; phylum Elusimicrobiota; class Elusimicrobia; order Elusimicrobiales; family Elusimicrobiaceae; genus Proelusimicrobium. The sequence goes on along the minus strand of JAZKZM010000290.1, from coordinate 982 downwards.
GTTCCGGCTGAAATTTTGGGTATTAACGGCGAGCCGCCAAGTGTCGGCGATACTCTTGTTATTGCTCAAAGCGAAAAAGAAGCCAAACATATTGCCGAAAAAAGAAAACTTGCCCATAAAGAAGAAAGAATTGCCCACCAAAAACACGTTTCTTTAACCAATATTAAGAGCGATAAGGTTAAAGAACTTGCCATTATTCTTAAAGCCGATGTGCAAGGTTCAATTGAGGCAATTAAGGATGCTATTTTAAGAACACCTACCGAAGAAGTGGAAGTTAAAATTATTCACTCTGCTGCAGGTAATGTTAATGAATCTGATTTGCTGCTTGCAAAAGCCAGTAATGCTGTTATAATTGCGTTTAATGTTGATACTGATGAAGCTACCAAAGAAGAAGCCCAAAGAGAAGGTATTGAAATACGCACTTATAATATTATCTTTGAACTTTTGGAAGATTTGCGCGCCGCTATGGAAGGTTTGCTTGAGCCGGATATTATTGAAGAGGTCGTAGGTAAAGCAATAGTCCGCCAAGTCTTTGATTTAAGCAGCGGCTTTGTTGCCGGTTGCTATGTTGAAGAAGGCAAACTTGTGCGTAATTATGAGGTTCGCATTTTGCGTGCAGGTGAGATTCTTTACAAAGGCAAAATTTCCGGCTTAAAGCGCTTTAAAGACGATGTCAAAGAGGTTGAAAAAGGTTATGAATGTGGCGTTCTCGTGGAAGGCTTTAAAAAGACTCAGCCCGGCGATATTGTGGAGTGCTTCCAGAAAAAGGCGATAACAAGAAGAATCGCTAAACTTTAAAGATTAAAAAAAGCAAATAAAAAACCCCTCTTAAAAAGAGGGGTTTTTTTATCTTAAGTTTTTAAACACTTGTTCTTATACAAGATAACCTGTATAAGATATTTAAAACCTAGCTTTGAACTTCAATGCCTAAAGCAGTGCAAAGGCCATCATCGCTGGTTCCTTCACTGCAGGTTTGTTTGCC